>DASZEI010000463.1:0-12206 GCA_035940975.1 Jatrophihabitans sp.
TACCTCCGGCAACTGCGGATCGTGCTTCTCATCGATGTTCCTTTCCTCGGTGGACGCGGCCCGCATCGCCGGCCGGCAAGCATCAGGGTTCGATCACATTCACCGCGGCGCGGTCCCAGCACAGCGCCACCGGATCGCCGCGGTGCACATCCACCGTGGCAACGGCGCTGTTGAGCACTACCGCGGCAAGGGTGAGACCGTCCGCCGTGTCGACCACGATCCGGGTCTCGGCTCCCGCGTACACGACCTCACGCACGACCGCCTCGACCACCACGTCGGCCGGTCCTGCAGGAGTTCCGCGCGGCAGCACCCGGATCCGCTCGGGCCGGATCGAGCAGGTGCCGCCGTGTCCGAGTAACGCCCGCGCCGCCTCGCCCCGCACCAGGTTGGAGGTTCCGACGAATTCGGCGACGAACGGCGTGGCCGGCGACTGGTACACCTGCTGGGCGCTGCCCAACTGCTCGATCCGCCCGTCCCGGAACACCGCCAACCGGTCACTCAAGGTGAGCGCCTCGTCCTGGTCGTGGGTGACAAAGACGAACGTGATGCCGACCTCGCGTTGGATCGCCTTCAACTCCAGCTGCATCTGCTCGCGCAGCTTGAGGTCCAGCGCGCCCAGCGGCTCGTCGAGCAGCAGCACCCGCGGCCGGTTCACCAGAGCCCGGGCCAGTGCGACCCGTTGCCGCTGGCCGCCCGACAACTGGTGGGGCCGGCGGGCGCCGAAGCCTTCCAGCCGCACCATCTCCAGCGCCTCGCCGACCCGTCTGAGCCGTTCGGCCTTGGCCACCCGGTGCACCCGGAGGCCGTAGCCGACGTTCTGCTCCACGTTCATGTGCGGAAACAACGCGTAGTCCTGGAAGACGGTGTTGACGTCACGGAGAAAGGGCGGCAGCCGGGTGGCATCGGTGCCGCCGAGGGAGATGGTGCCGGCCGTCGGGGTCTCGAAGCCGGCGATCATCCGCAACACGGTCGTCTTGCCGGAGCCGGACGGGCCGAGCATCGCGAAGAACTCCCCGTCGGCGATGTCGAGGTCCAGATCGTCCACGGCAACGACGGATCCGAAGGTCTTGCGAAGGCCGCGTAGCCGGATGGCCGGCTCGGCCGCCGGAGAGTTCGGCGGCGCCGAGGAGGGCGCCGATGAGGGCGCCGAGGAATCAGCGGAGGCGAGCCCACCGGACATCTGGCGACCTCCACACATGTTGATCAGGGCGTTGACCGCGGTGGGCCCAGGATGGTTGAGCCGGACCCGCGGGTCAAGCGACGTGGCTGTGTGGAGTCGAGCCTGGAAGCCATCGTCGGTCGCTGCACCGTGGACGGCAATGGGCGGGAGTCCTACTCGGCCTGCCGATGTCGAAATTCAGCTCGACGCGGTTCGCGAGGCAGGCGACGTCGGTGCCTTTTGGCCTCACCCGCAAGAGAAGGGAGAGTTAGGTGACCGCGGGCAACAGCGGTTTCAGGGGTCGGTCACACCGGTCGGCGGGTGGCCTGCAGTTCGACGCAGCATTCGCCGGGTTCGGGATGCAGGACCGCCTCGATGGCGGGCGTGTCCAGACCGGTGACAAATCCGGCCAGCAACGCGTGGTTCATTCCGCAGACGAGGTCCGGGGCCCGGGTGTTGAGGGGATGGAACGGGCACGATCTCAGCCGGATGCAGAGGGGCGAGACGCGCTCAGGTTCATAGCCGTGCTGGATCAGCATCGGTTCGCTGGCTGTCAGCGCCCGCTCCGGGCCGAGCCGCGAGCCGCCGAGCCCCGCGCGTCCTTGTCGGCCGGAGGCGATCCCGCTCTGCCGTGCGACCCGCAGGGCCGCCTCGGTCGCGGTCTCGTCAGGGGTGTGGGTGAGGACCGCGTCGAGGAGGATGGTGGCGAGCACGTCGTGCTGCCGATCCGGGATGCTGACCCTGACGTCCGTTTCCGACGCGGTGTAGGCCTTGGGCGCGCGACCGACCCGGCGCGGCTCCGCGGCTGCGGTGACCGTGAGCAGGCCGGCGTCGACCAGCTTGTCCAGGTGGAATGCCGCTAGCTTGCGGGAGATGCCGACCTCATCTGCCGCCTGGTCCCGAGTGACCGGTCGGCGTTGCCTGCGGATGAACTCGAACATGCTCCGTCGGAGCCGGTCTTCCAATGCAGCGACCGCCGACACCGCGGCGGGTGCCATGCCTTCCACGCCGCGCTGCCGTGTCACCGGCTGAGAATAGCGCGAACTCTTACTGGTGGAAACAGCCCTCCGGCTCTACATCTGAGGTATTGACTCGGCTCTGGAATAGCACCAAACTAAGTTAGTGGAATTCCCTGGCTGGAGGAGCTGTCATGGCAGAGCAGTTAGACGGGAAGCGGCCCTTGACGGTGCTTGCCGGACCGTATGGTCACCCGTTCCATCCGGTGCTGGTCACGGTCCCCATCGGTGCCTGGGTCGCCAGCCTGGTGTTCGACATCGCGTCGCACGTCGTGGACCGACCCGGGTTCCTGACCCAGGCGTCGGAGTGGCTGATCGGCATCGGCGTGCTGGGAGCGCTCGCCGCCGCCACGTTCGGACTGATGGACCTGCTGACCATTCCCAGAGGGACCCCGGCCTTCACCACCGGCCGGATCCATGCGGGGCTCAACCTCGCGGTCACGGTGGCCTACGTAGTCAACTTCCTGTGGCGGCACAACGACTACACCCAGGGGGATGCGGTCAGCGGTGGCCCGCTGCTGCTGTCTGTGGTGTCCCTGCTGGTGCTGAGCGCGTCAGGCTGGCTGGGCGGCAAGCTCTCCTACCACTACGGGGTGCGGGTGGCCGACGAAGCGACCCAGGCCGAGGGCTTCACGCGCAACGGCTCCCGCATCACTGAGCCCGGCGCGCGTACCGCTCAGCCCGGCCGCGGCAGGCGGCCCTGAATTCGGCCGACGGGCCAGCGGCGGTGCGGCCGACGGGTACGGTGGGCCGGGTGCTTGCAGTCGCCCGCACCTCAGTGGCCATGCCAGGATCCGAACGTCTTGAATCGTCGAGCCAATCTCTGCGGTCAAGCGACGTGCCGGGACGACGGTCTCGTGTCATGATCACCCGGTGCGTGCTGAGCCGATAGGCCGCGACGGCTGATGACGAGCGGCGCCGCCGATTTCGAGACGCGCGTTCGCAACGAGGCGATGGCCTGGTTGACGGTCCGCACCAATGACGGCGCGAACTCGATCTCCTCCACGGACCTCCTCGATTTCACCATGGACGGCGAGCGCTTCCGGCTGATGGATGCCCAGCGAGGAATCCGCAAGCCGGCTTCCTTCTCGGCGGCCCTGTCGGTACGTACCACCTATACGCCTCCGGGACACGGCCCGCCCTATGACGACCGGATCGGTGACGACGGCCTGTTGCGGTACAAGTGGCGGGGTGATGATCCCGAGCACGCCGAGAATCGCGCCCTCCGGGCGGCCATGAAGCTCGAACTGCCGCTGATCTGGTTCTTCGGTGTCGGACAGGCCAGGTACCAACCGATTTTTCCGGTCTTCTTACTCGCTGAAGACCCGGCCCAGCAGGAATTCGTGATCGATCCGGATGTCGCCCGAGGGTTGGTGAGCGTCGGCAGCCCAGCCGAGGAGACGCTGCGTCGCTACATAGTCCGCGAGACCAAACAGCGGCTGCATCAACCGGTCTTTCGAGCGGCGGTGCTACGCGCCTACCAGACGCGGTGTGCGGTGTGCCGGCTCGGGCACTCGGAGCTGCTGGATGCTGCGCACATCATTCCGGATCGGGAGGAGAGCGGGATTGCGTCGGTCCGCAACGGACTGGCGATGTGCAAGATCCATCACGCTGCCTACGACCGGCACATCCTTGGGGTTCGTCCCGATCTGGTGGTGGAGATTCGTCGGGACCTGCTCGAAGAGATCGACGGGCCCATGCTTCAGTACGGCCTCAAGGAACGCCACGGCCAGCGGCTGCTGTCGTTGCCCTCATCACGGGTCGAGCGGCCGGACCCGGCATTGCTGGAAGTGAGTTACGCGAGATTCAGATCGGCCGGCTGACGCGCCGAAGGCGAGGCGTGGTGGCCAGGGGCAGGATCGAACTGCCGACCTACCGCTTTTCAGGCGGTCGCTCGTACCAACTGAGCTACCTGGCCGTGCACCCGCGGCGGCACTCCGCGAGCGTCCGGAAGTCTACCCGAGCGACCTCGGCGGCCCGGCATCGATATCAGGGCAGCAGCGTCCGGGCGGCCCGGTCGTAGCGGTCCAGGACCACCGCAACGACCGCCGGATGGGTTCCGATCGGTTCGGCGACCCGGTCCAGGCCCAGCTCGGTCCGGCCGAGGCTGGTCAGCCGGTCGTTGAAGGACCCGGGGGCTAGCAGGTAGTTGGCCACCGCGACCCCCGGCGGCAGGCCGTCGCGCCACCGCTGGTCGGTCAGGAACCGCGGGTAGACCGGGCAGCCGGCCTGCTGCTCGAGCTGCGCGGCCGCTACCGCCAGGTTCTCGGCCGCCTCCGGATCACTCGAGCCGGAGGCGAACAGCACCGTGCCGGCAGCGGTCGGGCCACCGGCTTCGCGCAGCCGCTGCAGCACCACGCCGGTGATCCTGGGGTCCGGGCCCAGCTGCCCGGCCACCGCGGTAACCGGACGGTCGCCGACCGCCGTGGTGATGTCGATCTTGACGTGGTAGCCGGTGGACAGCAGCAGCGGCACCACCACGACCGGCCCGGTCAGGGCGGGCAGCGTGTCGCGCAGCAAGGGCTCGGCCGTCTCGAGCCAGCTCAGCTGCACCCGCAGGCCCGGCCGGGCCTGCCGCACCAGTTCGACCAGCCGACCGATCTCGCGGACGCCGCGCCGGTCGCGGGTGCCGTGCGCGACCGCGAGCAGCGCTGGGGCCGGGTGCGCGGTCATCCGGCTCAGCCTAATCACCCGAGCGATCGGGTCGGAGCTGGAACGGAAGCGGCCGACAACGCGACCAAGGTCCGGACCCTTGCGGGAACCGGACCTGCTTGCGACCCCGACGGGACTCGAACCCGCGACCTCCGCCGTGACAGGGCGGCGCGCTAACCAACTGCGCTACGGGGCCTAGAGGGAACCTGCTAGACCTGCTTGCTCACCGGACGATCTGCCGGCCAGCCTGCGAAACCATACTACGTGCCGGACCGGTCGCGCCTGCCGCGTACCCCCAACGGGATTCGAACCCGTGCTACCGCCGTGAAAGGGCGGCGTCCTAGGCCACTAGACGATAGGGGCTTACTCGAACAGCCGCTCCAGTTTAGCCGGGCCGGGCCGCCGGTTCGGCACAGGCCCGCCAGCCGGTCCGGCGCGCGGTGCCCGGGTCGCGTGCCCCCGCGCCATGCCCCGGGCTCGGCGTCAACTCCGGGGCGCCAGGCCGGTCAGCACCAGCTGCACCACCGTCTCGGGCAGGTCGAGCAGATCCGCACGGCCGGGCCGGTACCACTCCGTCAGCGAGTTGATCATGCCGAAGATCAGCCTGGTGGCGACGGCGGCATCGAGACGAGGATCCACCTCGCCGTGCCGCTGGGCCTGCAACACCAGGTTGGCGACCAGCTGGTCGAACTCGCGCCGCCGGGCCAGCGCCGCCAGCTCGGTGGGGCTGTTGCCCCGCACCCGCAGCAGCAGCGTGACGTAGGGCAGCTCGTCGAGCAGCACCCTGACGGTGCCGCGGATGACATGGGTCAACCGTTCCACCGCCGGCCCGCTGGTAGCGCCGGGTTCGGTCAGCACCGCGAACAGCCCGTCCAGCGCGCGGTCCAGGGCCAGCCCCAGCAGCTGCTGCTTGCCCTGCACGTGGTGATAGATGGAGGACTTGCTCAACCCGGCGGCGGCAGCCAGGTCCTCCATCGAGGTGCCCTCGTAGCCGCGGCTGGTGAACACCGTGACGGCCACGTCCAGCAGCGTCTCGGTGGTGTACGCGGGCCGGTTGCCGCGCATGCGCTGTGGCTTGACCGGCTGGCTGGGTGGTGACATCGGTGGTGACATCGGGAGGTATCAGCGTGCCTTGGCGTCGGCCGGCAGCAACTCGTAGCGCGGGTTGGCCAGTGCGAGGTGGCCCTTGTACTCACCCACCGTCCCGGTCACCCGGACCTTCGAGCCGGGCTCGATGCCCGGGATGCGGGTGCGGCCGAAGAACAGCAGCCGCATGCCGCCGGTGGAGTCGAAGACCTGGGCCTCCAGCGACTTGCCGGCGGTGGTGCCGACCTGCACGATCTTGATCCGGCCCTCGATGGTGACCCGCTGCTTCCATTTCACCGCCGCGATCGGCAGCACGCCGTTCTCGTCCGGCTCGGCCGGCACCTCGGAGTCGGCCCCGGAATCCGTCCCGGGGGTGGCATCGCCAGCGGTTACCGGCCTCAGCCGGGCGCCGTCGGCCGAGCTGGTGTCCGCGCCGCTGAGGGCGGCCCGTTCCTTGGCCTTGGCGCGCTGGCGCTCGAGTTCCTGCTCCTGCGCCTCGTCCAGCGTGGTGTCGAACGGCACGATGGTCGCCGAGACGTGGGGCAGCTTGGCCATCGCGCCGGCGATCCGGTCGGCGGTGCGGTCGTGCAGGATCCGCTGGGAGACCCGCTTGAACGTCCGGCGGGGCAGCAGCACGGTGACCTCGGCCCGCTCGCCCACCACCGCGTTCAGCGCCGTCTCGGCGACAGCCCGGATCAGCCGGCGGTCCGGGCACTCGACCACTTCCAGCGGAACCCGGTCCCCGAGGCCGCGCTCGATCCAGGACCGTTCCAGCTCGGCGGCCCGGTCCCCGTCGAGTGAGATGTGCACCGCCCGCAGATCGGTCGGCCGCAGGCTGCCGGCATACCGCAGTCCCCGCACCACGGCCAGGTCCAGCCGATCGACCAGCACCAGCACCACGTGGCGGGGATAGTTCGGCAACGACGCGCCCTTGCCGAGCGCGTTCGTCACCAGGTTCAGCGCCCGGGCCTCGTCGCGGTACTGCTGGTTGAGCCGCATCAGCACCATCCACATGATCGGCGCCAGTACCAGTACCACCCAGGCGCCTTCGGTGAACTTCACCACGGCGGTGATCAGCACGATGGTGAGCGAGAGCCCCCCGCCCGAGGCGTTGATCCACCACTTCTGCTTCCAGCCCGGCTGCTTGTGAATGGTGTGGTACTTCGCCATGCCGAAGCCGGCCAGGGTGAAGCCGGTGAACACCCCGAGCGAGTAGAACGGCACCAGCTTGTCGACGTTGGCCTTGCCCACCACCAGCAGCAGGATGGAGAGCAGGGTGAGGATGAAGATGCCGTTGCTGAAGGCCAGCCGGTGCCCGCGCCGGGTCAGCTGCCGGGGCAGGAACGAGTCCTCGGCGACGAAGTTGGCCAGGAACGGAAAGCCGGTGAACGGGGTGTTGGCGCCGGTGATGAGGATCAGAGCGGTGGCGATCTGCACGATCACGAATCCGCTGTCGCCGAGCGGCCCGTTGCCGAAAGCCGCCCGGGCGACCTGTGAGATGACGGTCGGGGTGCCGCCTTCGAACGGGGCGGCGTGGGTTTCCATGGACAGCCAGCCGACCCCGCAGACCAGGAACGCCAGCATCGCCGACATGATCCCGAGGGTGCGGCGGGCATTGGGCCCCGCCGGGGCCTTGAAGGCGCTGACCCCGTCGGAGATCGCCTCCAGGCCGGTCAGGGACGCCCCACCGTTGGCGAAGGCCTTGAGCAGGTAGAAGATCGCCAGCGACGAGAAGATCGCATGCCCCTGGTCGTGGATCGGCAGCTGGTGTTCGCCACCGACCATCCGGTCCTGCCCGTACTTCGGCAGCTCCCCGAGAAACTCGCGGGCCACGCCGATGACGATGACGATCGTCACCGAACTGAAGAAGAAGTAGGTCGGGAACGCGAACGCCTTGCCGGCCTCCCGGATGCCGCGCAGGTTTCCGTAGGCCAGCAGCAGGATGACGACGACGCAGAGCTCCACCTTGTACTGGCTCAGCTCGTGCACGGTGGAGGTGATCGCGGCCACCGCGGCGGCGACCTGCACCGCCACCGTCACGATGTAGTCGATCAGCAGGGCCACCGCGGCGATCTGGGCAGTCTTGTAACCGAAGTTCTCCCGGCAGACGACGTAGCTGCCGCCGGCCCGGGTGTACACCATCACAACTTCGCGGTAGGACAGCGTCATCAGGGTCAGGATCACCAGGATGACCGCTGTCATCGGCGCCAGGATGTGGAAGCCGGCCAGCCCGAACACGCCCAGCAGCACGATCAGCATCTCTTCGGTGCCGTAGGCCGAGGAGGAGATGCAGTCCGAGGACAGCACGCCCAGCGCCGTCTTCTTCGACAGCTTCTCCCCGTGCAGCTGGGAGGAGACCAGCGGCGGCCCGAGCAGGACCCGCTTCACCCGGTAGCCCAGCCGCTCAGGAACCGAGACGCTGGCGGCCAGGGCCGGCGCCGCCGCCTGCTCGGTTCGAGTGGGCTGGACATGGGTCATGGCCTGAAGGCTACGACGTTGAGCTGGGATGGTGCGGCCAGGCGCGGAGTTTGTGGATCAGCCGGGTTCGGGTGTGGACAGCCGGGGGTCGGGTATGGATCAGCCGGGTACCGGCCGGAGCAGCCCCACCGGCCGGCCACCGCCGAGCACCGGCTCGGTACCGAGCTCGTCCAGGGCCGATCCGCCGACGCCCAGGTGCCGCAGGCCGATCACCACGGCCAGCTCCGCTGCCCGGGCGGCGCCGTCGTCGATCTTGAGCGCCACTGCGCCGCCGTCGGGCAGCGCCGCGGCGAAGACCCCTTCGGCACCGTCCTTGGCGATCAGGCCGGGCACCGCCTGCATCAACCGCGTCACCGCTCGGCCGGTGCCGGCCAGCAGGCCGGGGTTGGCGCGCAACGCCTCGGCCAGCCGGCGCAGCTCGGCCCCGCCGGTGGCGATCCGGCTGAAGGCCCTGGCAAGCCCGGTCAGGGTGGTGGCGAACAGCGGCGCGCCGCAGCCGTCCACCCCGGTCGCGGCGATCGGCTCGCCGGTCAGCTCGCCGATGGTGGCGGCCAGCAGTTGCTGCAACGGATGCGCCGGCGACAGGTACCCCGACACCGGCCAACCGTTACGCAGGCAGGCCAGCAGCATCCCGGCGTGCTTGCCCGAGCAGTTCATGGCCAGCCTGGTCTCGGCCAGCCCCGCCATCAGGTGCGCCCGGCGCTCGGCCATCCCCAACGGCAGGTCGGGCGGGCACTCCAGGTCGTCCTCGGTCAGCCCGGCTGCCCGCAGCTCGGCGGCGATCAGCTCCTGGTGCTGAGCCGATCCGGAGTGCGAGGAGGATGCCAGCGCCAGCTCCGCGGGGCTGAAGTCGACCCCGGCCCGCAGTAACCCCGTCGCCTGCAGCGGCTTCAACGAGGACCGGGCGAAGATCGGCTGGGCCGGGTCGCCGGCGCTGAACCGGACGCTGCCGTCCGGCGCCAGCACGATGAGGTGACCGGTATGCACCGACTCCACCACGCCACTGCGCTCGAGTTCGATGAGAGGCACGCCGGTGTGGAGTCGGATCACGCCATGATTGTGTCCGATCCGGCCGGCCTCAGTGCACCGGCCGCATCCCGAGCAGTCGCAGCTCGCCGAGGTTCGGGCCGTCCTTCTCGATCACCGCCGTGATCCAACCGCCGCCGCGGCCGTGCTGGCGCAGCGTCTCGGCGTCGACAGGCAGGTCGACCGGGCCGAATTCGCGCTGCTCCCACTCCATCCGGGCCCGGTGGCCGGCCTCGGCCAGCGCCACCACCGAGCCGCCGCTGGCCAGGGCGTTCCGGCTGGAGGTCAGCCAGGCGATGGCATCGTCGAGCGCGCTGACCAGGGCCGGGTTGCCGTCGCACCAGGTGGCCACCAGCTCCGGCCGGGTGCGCGCGACCCGACTGCCCGAGGTGTAGGAGCCGGCGGCCAGCGACAGCCCGAGCTCGCCGCCGCGCAGGCCGGTCAGCGCCAGCGCCTCGGCCAGCAGATGGGGCAGGCCGATCACCCGGGCGATCGCGGCGTCCTGCTCGGCCGCGGTGGTGGGCACCGGCTTGGCGCCCAGGTCGCACAGCAGCACCGCCAGCGACAGCCACGCCTGCAGGTCGGTGTCCTCCTCCAGGATCAGCGCCCAGGGGGCGTCCCGGAACAGCAACGGGTTGCCGGCCAGGAAGCCGGACTGCTCGGTGCCGGCCAGCGGGTGCCCCCCGACGAACCGGATGCCGGGCAGCCGGCTTCGCACCAGCTGCAGCACGGGCAGCTTGAGGGTGCCGACGTCGGTGACCACCGTGCCCGGGGCCAGCGCGTTCCCGATCGCGGCGAGCGCCTGCCCCAGCTGGGGCAGCGGCATCGCCAGCACTACCAGGTCGGCGCCGGCCACCGCCTCGGCCGCGCTGGCCGCCACCCGGTAACCCGTCCCCCGGGCGGCGGCGGCCTCGACCGGGTCCGGGTCATACCCGGTGACCTGGTAGCCGCCCCGGGCAAGCGCTTGCACGATCGAACCGCCGATCAGGCCCAGGCCCAGAACGGCGATGCGGTCGAATGAATCCGGCACCACTCGAACGTATAGCGGTCAGCGCCAGACGACTTACAGTTGGTAGCTCAGCGTGACCGTTCCGATGCCGGGCTGACACCCGATAGGAACCAAGCGGCCGGTCCGGGTGATCTGCGCGAAGCCGGCGGCTCGCGGACTTGATCGGCGGTGGGCTTTGTTGCGCAACCGATTCATGCCAGGATCTGGGGGTCAGTTCGCTACTACATCGGCTCGACACCGTTTCGAAAAGCGTGCGGAGGGGCTGGGTCATGGGACAAGGCAGTTACGCGGTGGCGGCATTCCGCGACGGCGGGGTCTGGCGCTGTGATGCGCTGCCCGCGGCCGTCCTGGACGACCTGAGCGTGCTGTTGTCGGCGCTGCGCAGCCAGCCGCCCGAGGGCGGCCCGTTCGTGGTCGCCAGCGTCGACGACGAGTTCTTCCTGATCGCCCGCTCGCACGGTCCCCGGATCGACCTGCTGCTGTCGGACCTGACCGCCTCGGTGGAATTCCCGCTCGCGGCCCAGGTGCTCAACCGGCTGGGCGAGGATCCGCCGGAGGACGACGAACTGGACGAGGTATGGCCGATCGGCGAGCTGGATCTGTTCAGCGATCTGGAGCTCGGTGAGGACGAGATGGAATCCATTCTTGACGACCTGGACGCCTATCCCGAGGACATGCTCGACGCGGTGATCAAGCGGATCGGGTTGGAGGACGAATTCCGGCGGGCTCGCTCATCCGGCCAGGTGGCCCTGTGAGCTACTTCGCGCTAGCCCTGCTGGGCAAGGACCAGGCCAGAGCCGGCTGGTTGTTGGAAGAGGTCGATCTCGGCGCCTGCGAGTCGATTGACGACGTCTGTGACGTATTGCGGGATTTCGATCACCCGGTACGGCTGCTGGCCCTGGAGCAGGACGACGAGTACGCGGTGCTGGCCAGGCTGGACGTCGCAGCCGACCAGGCCGCCGAGCCGATGCGGGTCTTCCTGTCCAACGGCCATGCCGCTGATGACTACCCGATCGCCCAACTGTTCGCCGACGGGCTGTCCGAGGTGGGCGGCGACCCGCTGGACGGTGACGAGGACGCTCCCACCGGCGTACACGACGCCGCGCCGTTCGGAGATCCGCAGGTGCTGGCGGATCTGGGGGTGCCCGCCACCGAGCTGATCGAGCTGGCGGTGCACGAGGGCACCCTGCCCGCGGACCTGATCGAAACGGTGTGCGAGCGACTGGGCTGCCTGAGCGAATTCGAGGCCGTCCGCGGGTGAGCCGGCCGCCGGTGAGCGGCGAGGTCACCAGCGTCCACGACGCGATGGGCCTCGCCCTGGGCGAGGCGGCCTCGGCGCTGAGCGAGGGCGAAGTTCCGGTGGGCGCGGTGGTGCTCTCGGCCGCGGGCCAGGTGCTGGCAACCGGGCACAACCTGCGCCAGCTGCGGGCTGACCCCACGGCGCACGCCGAGGTGCTGGCACTGCGCCGGGCCGGTGCGGTGCTGGGGGACTGGCAGCTGACCGGATGCACCCTGGTGGTGACCTTGGAGCCCTGCACGATGTGCGCCGGCGCCCTGGTGCTGGCCCGGGTCCGGCGACTGGTGTTCGGCGCCTGGGACGACAAGGGCGGCGCGGCCGGCTCGCTGTGGGACGTGGTGCGCGACCGGCGGCTCAATCACCGCCCGGAGGTGCTGGCCGGCGTCCGGCAGGACGAGTGCGCTGAGCTGCTGACCCGTTTCTTCGCCGACCGGCGGTGACTGTATTGTCTTCGGCGGTGGCGTGTCCGAGCGGCCGAAGGAG
>DASZEI010000464.1:0-7567 GCA_035940975.1 Jatrophihabitans sp.
GCTCGCATGCGCCTCGAGCAAGCGACGCCGAGAAACCTACTCCTTTGGCTGTGCCGGCTCCGCAAGGAGGGAGTGTATGGTAATACACCACTCTCCCGGCCCGCTAACTCATCTGGCGAAATGGGCTGGGTATTGGACACCTGTTGGGATCTGGTGTCGAACTTGGACGTCACCGACCTGGTCGACACTCTGTGGCGTCCACGGTACCTACGGGAGTTGGACGCCGTCCAACGAGAGCTCGTTGACCGCCCACCGAAACTGATATTGATAACCGGAGGCGGTTCACGGATGCCGTTCGTCACACAGGACGCGGAACATGTTTTCGGTGAGGGTGTAGTGGTTCCGGTTACCGACCCATCGTTAGCGGTGGCGCGCGGGTTAGCGTCATACGGCCGTTGGGCGCGGCGGGTAGAAGGTTTCCAGGCGGGCATCGAGCAGCTCATCGAACAGCTTGATATACAGGGCCTAGTCGCCCGCAATGGAAACTACGTGGCCAAACAATTTTATGACTCCTTCTATCGGGTGGGATGGCACCGTGTGGTACAAGCCGAGATGGAGCGTCCGTCAGGATCTGCCGCATTATGGACTTACCCGCAGCTCATGGACTGGTACTTCAAGTGGCTTGAGTCGCCCCAGGCATCCTCCGAGAGGCAGGCAATACTGGGAAGGCTAGAGCTGGACATCGCCTCTGCGCTGCGACCACGGGTTGAGCAACTCTGCCTCAATTACGGACTTCCTTTTGATGTGGTCAGCGCACCAGTCCATCTCCCGGCAGGCGTAATGATTAGACCTGTCGGGAGGTTGATGCGCGCCTTCGATGTAGTGGCGTCGCTGCACGGGCTATTCACACAAATCCAATCTAAGACATCCTGGGGCCGGTACTACCTCCGCAATATCGCCCAACCCTTCGCTCTCTACCTGGCACCATTCAGCCAGTATGTGGCTAAAGGTTATTACTTCACGCCAGATGACATCGAGCAGATATCGGAAGTCATCCGCGAAGAACTCCGCGAGCAGTTAACGATCCGGGTTAAGGAGATCCAGACGTTGTTGATTTAGGCCCCTCGGCGCCGGGCTCGGGAGCGGAAAGTAGTGAGCACCCCACGGCTAGCGAAGGCAACTGACGTTCGAATACCTAGTGTCACCTGCGGCGCATGAGCAAGGAGCGAACGTCAGCTAACCTCGCCACGCTTGACCTGCGGCCCCCTGGCTTGGCGGTATGCGCTAGGTCAAGCCTGCAGGCCTCGGGATGCGGGTGTCACACCTGTCCCCCGGCAGGCCCACACCCTCAGCCCGCCACAGCAGCACTGCCGGACGGGCGGCAACGGTGTCAGACGCCGGCCACCGTGATCAGGAAGTCGGTGGCGAAGCCCGCGACCAGGCCGATCATCAGTCCCCAATACAGGACATGCTTGGCGCCCATCCGCAGCGCCACCCCGACCAGCTCGATGACCACGAACAGGATCGAGCCGGCGGCCAGGGCAAGGAACAGGATGGACACCGCGTCATTGCTGAAAGACTGGCCGATCAGCGTTCCCAGGAAGGTCGGGCCGCCGCCGATCAGGCCGAGCAGCCCGAGCACCGCCCAGCTGGGCCGCACCTGGGCGGCCGCGAACGGCGCGGTGATCCCGAAGCCCTCGGTGGCGTTGTGCAGGGCGAACCCGATCACCAGCAGCACCGCCAGCCCGATCTCGCCACCGGCCGCCGACTGCCCGATGGCCAGGCCTTCGGAGAAGTTGTGCAGGCCGATGCCGATCGCGATCAGCAGCGCCAGCCGGAACGTCGGATTGGCCAGCAGCCCGGCCGCGGCGGTCGGCTCGTCCACCGCCATCGCGCCGGGGCCGAACCTGGTACGCCGGCCGGCCATCCAGCGGTCGTAGTAGCCCAGCGGCACCAGCCCGGCGGTGACCCCGACCGTCAGCACCGCGGCCAGCCAACCGAACCGCAGCCAACTCGCCTCGCCCGCATGCGCTGCCATCAGCGCGTCCTCCACCGGCTCGACCGCGTGGCTGAGGATGTCCCAGAACAGGAACAGCAGGATGCCGATCGCCACCGCGTTCAGCAGCGACCGGGTGCCGCTGGACAGGCCGCGGGATCGGGCGACCGGCAGCCCCAGCACGATCGTGCCGCCGGCGATGGCTCCCAGGGCGACGATTTCACCACCGGTCACGATGAATCTCCTCCTGTCCGGATTACTCTGATTCTGAGGTTAGGCTACCCTAACCAGCATAGTAGCTAATGTCCAGGCGATCACAGGGTGATGACCATCGCCCGGTCAGCCCGCCCACAGATAGCAGGGCCGTCACGGCGGTGTCATGCGCCTGCCCAGCCGAACCCTTTGCTGAGGCACCGGCAGGTACTGAGCGGCGGCGAGAGGACTTCGAGGCCGGTGCGGCGCCGCTGGCCGCCTGACCGCCCAGGCAGTGACTGGCGGCGCTCAGCCCTTGTGGCGCGGCTTCTTCACCCGGCCGGGCCGATCCGCGCCGCCCTCCCGGGTCAGCTCGATCAGCTGGCCCGAGATCCTGGTCCGGCTCAGCGCGTCCAGCGTGCTGCGCGACAGGTCGGCCGGCAGCTCCACCAGGCTGTGGTCGACCCGGATGTCGATGTGGCCGAAGTCCTGCCGGCTCAGGCCGCCCTCGTTCGCGATGGCGCCCACGATCGCGCCGGGCTGCACCTTGTGCCGCTTGCCGACCCGGATCCGGTAGGTGGCCAGCGGGACATCGGAGCGGGCTCGACGCTGCCCGGCGACCCGGACGGCGGATCGGTCCCGGTCAGAGCCTCGGTCCAAGCCCCGGTCGCGGTCGAAGCCCCGGTCACCGGCTGCGCTGAGGTCGCTCTTCCTCCTGACCACGGCAGGCTCCGGTGCGAGCAGGAACGACTGATCGTCCTGGGACAGCACCGCCAGCGCCGCCGCCACGTCGGCCGCCGGCACGTCGTGCTCGCGGACGTAGTCGTCGATCAGGCCGCGGAACAGACCCAGCTGCGGCGAGGCGAGACTGGCGGTGATCGAGTCGGCGAACTTCGCCACCCGGGTGCTGTTGACGTCCTCGACCGTCGGCAGCGCCATCTCGGTCAGCGGTTGCCGGGTGGCCCGCTCGATCGAGCTGAGCAGGTGCCGGTCCCGGTGGGTCATGAACAGCAGGGCCTCACCGGTGCGCCCGGCCCGGCCGGTGCGCCCGATCCGGTGGATGTAGGACTCGGTGTCAGTGGGGATGTCGTAGTTGAGGACGTGGCTGATCCGCTCGACGTCCAGGCCGCGGGCCGCCACGTCGGTGGCCACCAGGATGTCGACGGCGCCGCTCCTGAGTTGGGCGATGGTGCGCTCGCGCTGCGCCTGCACCAGGTCGCCGTTGATGGCCGCCGCCGAGAAGCCGCGGGCCCGCAACCGCTCGGCCAGCTCCTCGGTGGCCTGCTTGGTGCGGACGAAGACGATCATCGCCTCGAACGGCTCGACCTCCAGGATCCGGGTCAGGGCTTCCATCTTCTGGGCGTTGGCCACCTGCAGGTAACGCTGCCGGGTGTTGGCCGCCGTGACCGTCTTGGTCTTGACGGTGATCTCGGCCGCGTCGGTCAGGTAGCGCTTCGCGATCCGCCGGATCTGCGGTGGCATGGTGGCCGAGAACAGCGCCACCTGCTTGTCGGCCGGGGTGTCGGCGAGGATCCTCTCGACGTCCTCGGCGAAGCCCATGTTCAGCATCTCGTCGGCCTCGTCGAGCACCAGAAAGCGCAGCTGGCTCAGGTCCAGGGTCTTGCGCTCCAAGTGGTCGATCACCCGCCCGGGAGTGCCGACCACCACGTGCGCGCCGCGGCGCAGCCCGGACAGCTGCACGCCGTAGCTGGAGCCGCCGTAGATCGGCAGCACGTGCAGGCCTGGCAGGTAGTGCGCGTACTTGCCGATCGCCTCGGACACCTGCAGCGCCAGCTCGCGGGTCGGTGCCAGCACCAGCGCCTGCGGCGCCTTCTGGCCCAGGTCGATCCGGGACAGGATCGGCACCGCGAACGCGGCGGTCTTGCCGGTGCCGGTCTGGGCCAGGCCCACGACGTGGCGCCCGGCCATCAGCGCCGGAATGGTGGCGGCCTGGATCGGCGAGGGAGTCTCGTAGCCGACATCGGACAGGGCTCGCAGCACCCGGTCGTCGATGTCGAGGTCGGCAAAGCTGGCGTGGGGTCGGTCCTCAGGGGCGCTCATCAGCGTCCAATCTAGTGGAGCAGGACGCGGCGCCGGTCAGGTGAGCGAGCGCGGGTCTGCCGGCACGTCGATGGCGTGCTGGCGCAGCAGCTCCAGCGGGATGATCTCGAGGGCCAGCGCATTGGTCGCGGCCAGCACCACCGGCGCCGCCACCCCCGCCCGGTAGGACTGCAACCACCGCATTGCCACTACGCACCATCGGTCCCCGGGCCCGAGGCCGGCGAAGTCGTATTCCGGGCGGGGCGTCATCAGGTCGTTGCCGAGCTGGCGCTGATGCTGCAGGAACTCGGAGGTCAGCACCGCGCACACCGTATGGCTGCCGATGTCCTCCGGGCCGGAGGTACAGCAGCCGTCCCGGTAGAAGCCGGTGACCGGATCGGCACCGCACTCCTCGAGTTCGGTGCCCAGCACATTGCGGTTCTCGCTCACGGCACAAGTCTGGCACCGCAGGGGCGTGGCGGAGGTTAGCCCCGTGCTCGGAAATCACTCATGTCCTGCGGTACTCAGGCACTGTTCCGCGGTCCTCGCGCACCCAGCTGCCCCGGCCCTCGTCCAGCCGGAACTCGGCATCGCACATCGCGGCCGCCTCCGGATCGTGGGTAGCCACCAGCACGCCGGCGCCTCGCCGCGCCTCGGCCCGCAGCAACCCCATCACCCGGCCGCGGTTGACCGCGTCCAGCTCGCTGGTCGGTTCGTCGGCAAGCAGGTACGCGGCTCGCTCGGCCAGTCCACGGGCGACCGCGACCCGCTGCTGCTGCCCTCCGGACAGCTCCTCCAGCAACTGGTCGGCGGCCTCGTCCAGGCCCAGCGCCAGCAGCGCCTCCTCGGCCCGTTCCCGGGCGTCGGCGAGCCGGGCCGCGACCAGCGGCACCGCCACGTTCTCGATCGCGGTCAGGATCCGGATCAGCGCGTTGCCCTGCGGTATCAACACGATCCCGTTCGCGACTGCCTGGTCGCGGCCGGCGATCGGCCGGCCGGCCAGGCTCAACGTTCCGGCCGAGGGCGGGATCAGGCCGGACAGCGCGGCGAGCAGCGAGCTCTTGCCCGCCCCGGACGGGCCGGTCACGGCGACCAGCTCGCCCGGGCCGAGCACCAGGTCGGTCGGATGGACGGCGACCACGGCGCCGAAGCGCACCTCTATTCCGGCGGCGCACAGCCCGCCGGCGGTCACGGCCGCCACGGCGCGGCCCCCCTCGGGCCACCGGCGGTGCCCGGCCCGGTCCGGGGGTCCAGCAGCACCGTGCCGTCCGGATTGAGCTGTACCCGCAACAGGGTTCCGGGCGCGATCAGCTCCCGGACGTCGGGCGGCAGCTGCAGCGAACCGTCCCGGCCGAGCACCGCGAAATCCTCACCGCCGTGGCCCTCAGCCCCGATCCGGCCGTCGCGGATGGTGATGGTGCGCGGCATCCGGGCGGCCACCTCGGGATCGTGGGTCACCGTGATGACCGTCGTGCCGACCGACCGGTTCACCGAGCCGATGGCCGACAGCACCTCGTCGCGGTAGCGATGATCGAGCTGGCTGGTCGGCTCGTCGGTGAGCAGCAGGCCGGGCAGGGTCGCCATCCCGACCGCCACCGCCAGCCGCTGCAGCTGTCCCGGGGTGAGCTCCACCAGCCGGTGGTGGGCACAGTCGGCCAGCGACAGCAGGTCGAGCACCTCTGTGGGCCGGGGCAGCTCCCAGGCTCCCAGCCGGCGGGCCGCCTTCTGCGCGAACGCCACGTTCTGCGCGGGCGAGGCGTAGCTCAGCAGGTTGCGGACCGCGCCCTGCAGCACGGTACCCACCTCGATCGCCCGCAGCTGATCGAGCTCCTCGTCGGTCAGGATGCTCAGGTCGTGCTCGCCGACCCGCAACCGGCCGGCACTGGGCCGCTGCACCCCGGCCAGCAACGTGATCAGGGTCGACTTGCCCGAACCGGAAGGCCCCAGCAGCCCTACCAGCTGGCCCGCCGGCACCTCCAGATCGACGCTGGTCAGTGCCACCACGTCGTTGCCTTCCAGCCGGTAGATGTGCACCAGGCCGTGCGCCGAGACCGACAGGCCCCTCCTCACCCCGGCCATCACTGCCCCTCCCGCAGCACGCCGGGCGACACGGCGCGCAGTACCAGGGCGGCGGCCAGCGCGCCGGCGCAGCACAGCAGCACCAGCACGCCGGCGGTAGCCAGCAGGACGGCCGGCCAGGCGGTGCCGAAACTGGGCAGCGGCACCGGGGCCGGGTTGACGAACAGCGCCACCGCGGGCAGCGCCAGCCGGGCGCCGACCACCCCCACCGCGGCGCCGGTCAGCACGCCGGCCAGCACGCCGAGCAGCTGCTCGGCCAGCACCGCCCGCCGCAGCGTGACCAGCGGCAGCCCGAGCAGCCGCAGCGCCGCGAGGTCATAGCCGCGTGGTCGCCGCGCGGTCACGGCCACGATGACGATCAGCAGCGCTGCCAGCAGCGCCGCGATCAGCCCCGTCGCCAGCGCCGCCCGGATCGACCAGGCCGGTGTCGATTGGTCATACAGCGATTGCCGTTCGGCGGCCGTCGAGCGCCCGGTGACCGGTATCCCGGCAGCGGTCAGGACCTGGGTCAGGCGGTGCTCGCGGGCCGGGTCGGAGGAGCGCAGCCAGATGCTGGCGGTGCTGTTGGTGAGTACCGATTGGCTGGCCTCGATCGCCAGGTCGAGGTCCAGCAACAGCGCCCCGGCACCGACCCGCGGCAGGAAGGGCAGCGATCCGACCGGCTGGCAGCTGGCCGACTCACCGTCGATGCCGTGCATCGCGACCGCCGCATCGGCATCACCGCTGCCGTCGCCGGAGCCGGTGTCGCCACCGGCGATCAGGCAGGGCAGGTTCACCGGCACGTCGAGGTGCTGCAGCGTGGCATCCGAGCCGTGACTGACCGCCCGCAGGACCAGGCCGCCGGCCGGGATCGCGGTGAACGAGACGGTGGCCGCGGCGCCGGCTGCGGCAGCCGCTGCTTCGGCATTGCGCCAGTCCTGGGCATCGCCCAGCGCCACCGGCCGCCAGTCGGCTGAGCCAGCCGCTGAACCGGCCTCCAATCCCAGTAGGCCGACCGTCGCCCTGATCGCCAGGAAGTCACCGACCGTCCGGGCCAGCTCGATCCGGCTGAGCGTGCAGCCCTGCTCGCAGCCGCCGAGCGCCGCGCTAGGGGTACTGCTGGTCTGCGCGGGCAGCTGCACGCTGGTCAGCGAGCTGTCCGGGCGCCGCAACCACAACCGCAGCGCCACCGGCTTGGGAGCATCAGCCGAACTCGGGTCGTCGCTGACCACCCGGACGTCGCCGAGGCGCAGCCGCACCGCGCGGCCGGTGACCACGATCGGAGTGGGCCGATCGGTCGGCACCAGCTGGTCCAGCAACGGCTGGGGCGCGGCATCGCGG
>DASZEI010000465.1:0-2457 GCA_035940975.1 Jatrophihabitans sp.
GAAATGAACATGGGCCAGCTCGCGTTGCTGATCAGGGGCCGCTACCTCACCGACGTCATCTCGGTGACCCAGGTGCGCGGCCTGCCCTTCAGGGCGGCTGAACTCGCCGACATGTTGCAGGGAGTCGTGACCAGCAATGACTGAGGTCCGCGGCGTGACCGCGGAGACGGCACCGGAGCGCCGGTGCGCTGGAAGGATGGTTCGACATGGCTGACCTCGGGCTCAAGGCCAAGGACTTCAAGACCGACCAGGAGGTTCGCTGGTGCCCCGGTTGCGGTGACTACGCGGTGCTGGCCGCCGTCCAGGGCTTCATGCCCGAGCTGAACATCCCGCGGGAGGACATCGTCTTCATCTCCGGGATCGGGTGCTCCTCGCGCTTCCCGTACTACATGAACACCTACGGGATGCACTCCATCCACGGCCGGGCGCCGGCCATCGCCACCGGGCTGTCGGCGAGCCGGCCGGACCTCAAGGTCTTCGTGGTTACCGGAGACGGCGACGCGCTGTCGATCGGCGGCAACCACCTGATCCACTCGCTGCGCCGCAACGTCAACCTGACCATCCTGCTGTTCAACAACCGGATCTACGGCTTGACCAAGGGCCAGTACTCCCCCACCAGCGAGCGCGGCAAGATCACCAAGTCGACCCCCATGGGATCGCTGGACAACCCGTTCAACCCGGTCTCGCTGGCGCTGGGCGCCGAGGCCACCTTCGTGGCCCGGACGCTGGACTCCGACCGCAAGCACCTGACCTCGGTGCTGCGGGCCGCGACCGAGCACCCGGGCACCTCGCTGGTCGAGATCTACCAGAACTGCAACATCTTCAACGACGGCGCCTTCGACCTGCTCAAGGACCCCGACACCCGGGGGGAGTGGATCATCGGGCTCGAGCACGGCAAGGAGATCCGGTTCGGCTCGCCCGACTCGCCGGCGGCCAAGGCGGTGGTGCGCAACCCGCTCACCGGCGCACTGAGCGTCGAGGACGATGTCGCGCCGGACGACCCGCGGGTCGTGGTGCACGACGCCCATGCCGAGGACCCGTCCTACGCCTTCGCGCTGTCGCGGCTGTCCCAGGCCGACTCGCGGTACTCCCCGATGGGCGTCTTCCGAGATGTCACGCGCCCGAGCTATGACCAGTTGCTCAACGACCAACTCGCGGTGGCCAAGGCCAAGGCTCCGGGTGACGCCGACGCGCTGAACAGCCTGCTGCGCGGCAACGACACCTGGACCATCGGCTGAGGCACTTGTCAGACAACCGCAAGGGCCTGGCCTACGGCTTCAGCGCGTACCTGCTCTGGGGGCTGTTCCCGCTCTACTGGCCATTGCTGAAACCGGCCGGCGCCGTCGAGATCCTCGCTCAGCGGATGGTCTGGTCGCTGCTGCTGATCGCCGTGGTGCTAGTGGTGACCCGCAACCTCGCCGCGGTGCGCCTGCTGGTGGCGGACCGGGCCAAGCTGGCGCGGCTGGCGCTGGCGGCCGTCCTGGTGTCGGTGAACTGGGGCGTCTACATCTGGGCCGTCAACAGCGGTCATGTGGTCGAGAGCAGTCTCGGGTATTTCATCAACCCGCTGCTCACCATCATGCTGGGCGTGCTGGTGCTCAAGGAGCGCCTGAGCCGGCCGCAGTGGATCGCCGTCGGGATCGCGACGCTGGCCATCGTGGTGCTCACCGTGGACTACGGCCGGCTGCCGTGGATCGCCCTCACGCTGGCCGTCTCGTTCGGCTGCTACGGGTTCCTGAAGAAGCAGGTCAGCGCCGGCGCCGTGGAGTCGCTGGCGGTCGAGACCGCGGTGATGGCCGGCCCGGCACTGCTGACCCTGATCGTGCTGGCCGGCCAGTCCAGGCTGGTTTTCGGGCATTCCGGCGCGCCGAACGCCCTGCTGCTGGTCGGCACCGGAGCTGTCACCGCGGGTCCGCTGCTGCTGTTCGGGGCTGCCGCCCGCCGGCTCCCGCTGACCTCGATCGGCCTGCTGCAGTACCTGGCGCCGATGCTGCAATTCGCGGTCGGGGTCGGCCTGCGGCACGAGCCGATGCCGCCGGCCAGGCTGCTGGGCTTCGTCCTGGTGTGGATCGCACTCGTGGTGCTGACGGCTGACGCGCTGACCAGGCGGCACCGGGCGGTCGAACTGGCCCGAGCAGCCGAAGCCATCGCCGCCTGATCGATCGGTGCCGGCGGCTACCGCAGCCGGCGCTCGTCCGAGGCGCGCCGGCGGGTGCCCACTATCACCAGGCCCAGCCCGATGAGGATCACCAGGATCAGCAGCACCAGCGGCACGCTCCCGACCGAGAGGCCGGCCTGGGTGATGATCCGCTTGGGGAGGGTCAGCACTGCCTTGCCGGGCGTGCTGGGGTCAGGGGTGCTCTGCCGGCCGGGAGCCGGCTTGCTCGGCGCTTGGGGCGTCGATCGCGGCGGCGACGTGGCCGCGCCACCTCCCGGGCCGGCCGGTTGGGCCGCCCC
>DASZEI010000466.1:0-9981 GCA_035940975.1 Jatrophihabitans sp.
AGCCGGCCTTGGGCTCTGCCCAGCTGTCCGGACCGGTGGGCGTCAGGTTCAGGCTGATCACCGGCGCCGCTTCGGTCAGCCCGTAGCCCTCGAACAGCGGCACCCCGACGCCGGTGTAGCGGGCAACCAGTTCCGCCGACAGCGGGGCCGATCCCGACAGCGCGAACCGGACGCCGGCGAACGCGTCCGCGAGCCCGGGCTGGCCGGCCCACAGCGCGAACTCCAGCGGCGCCCCGATCACCACGCTGACCTGCTCGTCGCGCAGTTGCCGGAGGCTGGTGGCCGCGTCGAACCGGGACGCCAGCACCACGCTCGCGCCGACGTAGAGCGCCAGCCCGAGGCCGGCGTTGAGCCCGAACACGTGGAACAGCGGCAGCGGCAGGAAGATCCGGTCCTGGGCGGTGACCGGGGCCGGCCGCAGGTCGGTCACCTGGGCGAGGTTGGCCAGCAGGGCGCGCACCGGCAGCATCGCGCCCTTGGGCCACCCGGACGTCCCCGAGGTGTAGAGCAGCACCGCCAGCTGCTCGCCGCTACGCTCCAGGCCCTGCGGCGGGCCGTCCGGCGCGGCCCGGCCGGCCGCCAGCAGCTCGGTCACGGTGGGCAACCCGTCGGCGCCGGACCGGGCCGCGATCACGATCCGGCTCAGCCGCGGATGGTCGCGATACAGCTGGTCGGCGGCAGCCACCGCGGCGACCGCGGACGTGACAAGCATCCGGGCGCCCGAGTCGGCGAGGATGTGCTCCAGCTCGGGCAACGTGTAGCTGGGATTGACCGGCACCACCACCAGGCCGGCCTGCAGCGCGGCCAGGTACACGGTGACGAACTCGGCGGTGGTCGGCGCCTGGAGGGCCAGCCGGTCCCCGGGCTGCAGGCCCGCCCCGACCAGACCGGCCGCGAGGTCACCGACGGCCTGGCGCAGCTGCGACCAGGTCCAGCGCTGCTCGGAGTCGATCAGCGCGACCTCGTCCGGTCGATCCGCCGCCGCCCGCCGCAGCAGCTCGCCGAACGTGGTGGGCCGGCCCTCGTCCGGCGACGTCAGCCAGGCGCGCGACTCGACAGTCACCAGACCTCCCTGAACGCCGACCGGGCCGTGCGGCCGGTTTGAATTACAAGCTACTGACGGGTACGCCAGCACGCCAGGGCAGGGCCGAATTGACGGCCATGGCCCAAACTAACAACAGAGAGTAACCAATTGGTACTCGTCCTGAGACGTTTGGACGGGTAGCGTCCACCTCAGGAAAATTGCCGTCCTTGACGGCGCACCTGGAAACCACGAAAGCGGGCCCGGCTATGAGCATCCCCGGCGTGGCTGTGGGCGTTCGATCGCCAGCCACTCAGGGCTGGGCAGTGCTCGCCCATCTGATGGCGCGGGCGGCCGTGGACCTCATCCGTGCCTCGATGGACGCCGTCGAATCGGCGGTCAATTTTCCGCTGTCGACCTCCCAGCCTGGAGCGACCCGGATCGGCGCTTCCGGAGATTTCGGATCATCCAACGATCCGGCGCCGGAAAAGATACCGCTGCCCCACGACGGCGACACTTCTGTCATCGACGCCGAGCACGTCGCGATGTGGATGCTGGTGCGGGCGGCTCAGCAAGGCGACGGCGAAGCGTTCGGCCTGCTGTACGACCGGTACGTGGACTCGGTGTTCCGGTTCGTCTACTACCGGGTCAACGACCGCGCCCTGGCCGAGGACTTCACCTCCGAGACCTTCCTGCGCGCGCTGCGCCGGATCTCCTCGATCAACTACCAGGGCCGCGACATCGGTGCCTGGTTCATCACGATCGCTCGGAACATCGTCTTCGACCACGCCAAATCAGCCCGCTACCGGCTGGAGCTGACCACCGGGGATGTCATCGAGGGCAACGAGGTGGACGACGGCCCGGAGCTTGCGGTGCTGACCAACCTCACCAACGTCCGGCTGCTCGAGGCGGTCAACACCCTCGGCGACGAGCAGAAGGAATGCATCGTGCTGCGGTTCCTCAACGGCCTGTCGGTGGCCGAGACCGCCTCGGTGATGGGCAAGAACGACGGGGCGATCAAGGCCCTGCAGCACCGCGCCGTCAAGCGGTTGGCCACCGTGCTCGGCGACGAGCTCAGGTGATCGCGAGAAACTGGCCGCAATCGAGTAACCGCTACCGCCCGCCCCTCGTTGAATGCAGCGAGGCAGGCCAGTACCGCCAACCAGGCGTCCGGATGCTGACTTCGGAGAGCCCTGGGAGGACGCGATGAGTGCCGGCAGATTTGCCGCCCGGTGGGGCCGCGGCCGCGAGGCCGAGGGCCGCTCCACCGCCGAGGCAGAGCTGATCAGCCGGCTGCGCGCGTTGCCCGGCCCCGTTCCCGAGTCCCGCTTCAAGTCCGACCTGCGCGCCCAGCTGGTCGCCATCACCGCCCGGATCGTGTCCGAATCCGAGACTGCCGAGGCGACCACCGGATCGAGCACCGCCAGCCCACTCGCCGGCCGCCGCGCCGTGCGCGCGCTGCGCCGTCCGGTGCTGGCCCTGGTAGGAGCCTCCACGGTGCTGGTGCTGCTACTGGGCATGGCGGTCTGGATGTCGAGCGGATCGCTGCCCGGCCAGTCGCTGTACGGGGTGAAGCGGGCCAGTGAGAACGTCCAGCTGTCGATGGCCGGCAACGACATCGCCAAGGGCGAGGCCTACCTGGAGCTGGCCGGCAACCGGGTTCGCGAGGCCGCCGACCTGCTTTCGCAGCCGTCGGCGGTACCGGCGGCCGGCGGTGCCAGCGCCGGCACCCCACGGATCACCCCGCGCACCACGTCGCTGATCGCCGACACGCTGGCCAGCGCCGACGACGACAGCATCAGCGGCATGCAGCTGCTCGGCCGGGCCGCGGTGGCGCAGCTGTCCCGCGAGCCGCTGTCCAAGATGAGCAGCTGGCTGCCCCGGCAGCGAACGCTGATGACCGAGGTCCGGGACCGGATCCCGGCCGGGCCGCTGCGCACCCGGGCCCAGGCCTCGGTCCTGCTACTGCAACGCATCGCCGCCCGCACCGGCCAGCTCAGCAGCGCGATGGGCTGCCCGTGCCTGGCCCGGGCCCTGGCCGACGAGCTGGGCCCGATACCGTGCACCGGCTGCGCCGCGGTGCCCAACCCGACTCCCGGCAGCACCGGCGGGATCGGCACCACACTGCCGGTGCCGATTCCGGGGGTGGGCTCGACGCCGTCCGGGGCGTTGCCCAGCGTGACGTTGCCGACGCTCGGCGGCGGTAGCAGTTCCAGCTCCGGCCACGCGGCCGGCGCCCCGACATCGCCGTATCCGACGCCGGCATTGCCGAGCAGCCAGCCGGTGCCGCTGCCCTCCAGCGCCGCCGGATCGAGCGGCGGCGCTACCTCGATCGGACCGATCGTGATCGGCCCGCCCGGCCTGTCCGGCCTGCCCGTGACGCTGCCGCCGGTGACCGGTGCGCCGGGCCTGACCGCGGCCCTGCCGTCGCCGCCGGGTCTGCCGGGCCGCTGACCCCTGACTACGCTCGGTGCTGCTCATCGAAGTCGCAGCATCGAAGGGGGCAGCAGTGCCTGGCCGTTCCGCGGGATCGGCGGTGCGCGAGGTCGAGGAGGCGCTTGCCACCCCGGCCCGTCCGGAGGCCGGCGCGTTCTTCGACGTGGACAACACCGTCGTCGTCGGCGCCTCGATCTTCCACTTCGCCAAGGGCCTGGCGGCTCGCAAGTTCTTCTCCACCAGCGACCTGCGCCGGTTCGTCTGGCAGCAGGTGAAGTTCCGGGCCGGCGGCGAGGCGCAGCACAACATCACCGCCGCTCGCGAATCCGCACTGGCCTTCATCGCGGGCAAGTCGGTCGCTGACATCGTGGCGATGTGAGGAGATCTACGACGAGACCATCGCCGCCCGGATCTATTCCGGAACCAGGGCGCTGGCCCAGCTGCACCTCGACGCCGGCGAGCGGGTCTGGCTGGTCACCGCGACGCCGGAGGAGCTGGCCAGGATCATCGCCCGCCGGCTGGGGCTGACCGGGGCGCTGGGCACCCGGGCCGAGGAGCAGGACGGCCTGTTCACCGGGCGGCTGATCGGCGAGCTGCTGCACGGCGAGGCCAAGGCGGCGGCGGTGCGCGACCTGGCGCTGCGCGGGGGGCTGGACCTGGCCCAGTGCGCGGCGTACTCGGACTCCATCAACGACATCCCGATGCTGTCGCTGGTCGGACGCCCGGTGGCGGTCAACCCCGATTCGGCGCTGCGGGACGAGGCCCGCCGGCGGGGCTGGGAGATCCGCGACTTCCGCACCGGACGCAAGGCCGCCCGGATCGGGGTGCCGACCGCCCTGGTCACCGCCGCGGCCGGTGGCGCGGTCGTCGGCGGCATGGCGATCGGACGCCGGCAGGAACGCCACCGCGGCTAGCCTGAGCGGGCTCAGTGCCAGACGGAGCGGCGCTGCATCAGCAGCCGGTAGAGGCTGCCCTGGATCTGCTCGCGGACCCGGTCGGTGATCTCGAACACCAGCGCCGGGTCCTCCGCGGCGTCCGGCCCGTACCCGGCGGTCTCGATCGGCTCGCCGAAGTCGATGTACCACTTGCTCGGCAGCGGGATAAGCCCGAGCGGCCCCAGCCATGGAAAGGTCGGCGTCAGCGGGAAGTGCGGCAGGCCGAGCACCCTGGCCAGCGTCTTGGCGTTGCCGAGCATCGGGTGGATCTCCTCCGAGCCGACGATCGCGGTCGGGATGATCGGCGCTCCGGTGCGCAGCGCCGCCGAGACGAACCCGCCACGGCCGAAGCGTTGCAGCTTGTACCGCTCCGAGAACGGCTTTCCGATTCCCTTGAAGCCCTCCGGCCAGACCCCGACCAGCTCGCCGCAGGCCAGCAGGCGCTCGGCATCGGCGTTGCAGGCCAGCGTGCTGCCGGTCTTGCGGGCCAGTGAGCCGAGCACCGGGGTGGTGAACACCAGGTCCGCGCCCAGCATCCGCAGGAAGCGGTGGTTGGGCGTCTCCTCGTGCACCGCGGTAGCGGTCATCACCCCGTCCAGCGCCCACAGCGCGCCGGCGTGGTTGGCCACGATCAGCGCCCCGGACTCGGCCGGCAGGTGGTGCACGCCGGTGACCTCGGTACGAAACCACCTGCGGTACAGCTGGCGGGCCGCCGGCAGCACGGTCGCCTCGGTGAGGTCAGGGTCGAAGCCGAACTCGTCGACCGGGTAGTCGCCGGTGATCCGGCGGCGCAGGAACGCCAGGCCGGCCGCCGCCCGCCGCTCCCAGCCGGCGGCTTCGGTGCCGGCCGGCCGCTGACCCGGTTCGGCGCCTGACGCGGCCCGGTCCTGCGGGTGCAGTCTGATCACCTGAGCCTCATCCATGGCGAAGCCTCCTCGAGGACCTGATCGACGTGACGGAGGCCGTTGCCCCGGACGGGGTCGGGGTGGTACGCAGCAGCCGGGCCAGCAACGATTCGCCGGCATCGAGCACCGACTCGGTGAGCACCGGCGGCACCGGGCGTCCGGTCAGGAAGGACTCGAAGGCCGCCGCCGTCGAGAATTGCGGCGTGTAGCCGAAGGCGTCCTTGAGCCGGTCGTTGGACACCACCCGGCCGAAGTTCAGGAACTGGGTCTGCTCGGGCGAGAAGTCGACGATGCCGCTGCGCCGGACCGCCCGGCCGACGAACGAGACGGCCGGCGCCGGCACCGCGACGGCTATCTTGCCGGCCCGGCGGATGGCCTGGCTGAGCAGCAGCACGCCGTCGGCGGCGACGTTGAACGTGCCGGGCCGGTCTGAGGTGCTGGCCTGGCGCAGCACTTCGATCGCGTCGGTCTCGTGCAGCAGTTGCAGGCGGGGGTCGAAGCCGAACACCGTGGGCACCACCGGCAGCTGGAAGTAGCGGGTCAGCGGGGTGTCGATGAACGGCCCGACGAAGTTGGCGAAGCGCAGCAGCGTAACGTTGACGTCCGGACGGCGGCGGGTGAAGCCGCGCAGGTACCCCTCGACCTCGACGGCATCCTTGGCGTAGCCGCTGCGAGGCAGCGCCTTGGCCGCCATCTCCTCGGTGAAGACCGCCGGGTCGCGGGGCGAGGTGCCGTAGACCGCGGTGCTGGACTTGACCACCAGCCGCCGCACGGTGTCGGAGTTCTGGCAGGCGGCCAGCAACTGCATGGTGCCGATGACGTTGAGCTCTTTCATCGGCGTGCGGCCGCCGGCGCTGTGCGGTGTCGCAGTCACCGAGGCGTGCACGACCGTGTCCACCCCGGCCTGGCTGATCACCCTGGAGATCAGCGGATTGCGGATGTCGGCCCGGACGAACTCGGTACGGCCCAGCAGGTCCAGGTCGGCTTGCGCCGGCGGCACGGTGTCGACGCCGATGATCCGGTCGATGCCGGGGTCGGCAGACAACCGCCCGGCCAGCCGGCAAGCCAGGTAGCGGCTGATTCCGGTGACCAGGACGACCCGCGACATAGGACTCCTACGGGGGTGGTCTAGCAGGTGGGCTACTTCTTGTTACGGCGCTGAACGCGCGTCTTCTTCAGCAGCTTGCGGTGCTTCTTCTTGGCCATCCGCTTGCGCCGCTTCTTGATGACAGAACCCATTGCCTACCCACCCACTTGATCGACTCGCGTTTATCGGACCTGTGCGACTTGGCTGAACTCGAATGACCTCGACGTCACCTCAGGTCATGCACGCGTCACCGGCTGGGAGCTTACCGTGCTGAGCAGGGCCTGCTGAACCCTTGCCCCCGGGCAGCCGGCATCGCCGGACCGGGCTGCTACCAGCCCGAGGCGCACCGGCGGGCCACTGGGCGTTCGCCCGGTGGATCCTCGCCCGGCAGATCCTCGGCCAGGGGATCCCGGGCCGGGGGGTTCTCGGCCAGGCGGATCTTCGGCCAGCGGGTGCTCGCCCGCGCGGGGTTCGAGCCGACGAGCTGCTCAGCCGGCCTCGAAGAAGGCGTTCTTCAGGTAGTCCTGTACGGCCTTCTCGGGGACCCGGAAGGACCGTCCCACCCGCACCGCGGGCAACTCGCCGGAGTGCACCATGCGGTACACCGTCATCTTCGAGACGCGCATCACCGCGGCCACCTCGGCCACGGTCAGGAACCGCACCTCACGCAACCCATCAGGGGTTGTACTCATCGATCACCGGACTCTCGGCACGTGACAGTGAGCCCGGCTTCGCGCCGGACAACCTGACACGCACGTGCTGGGCTGAGAGTAGCGGTACCGATGGTGCCCGTGCGATACATGTTCACAAAATGGATACTTTTTGCAATCCTGCCGGCGTGGCGAACCGTACTGCTGCGGGGTCGTGTGCTGCCGGTGCTGGGGCGTTACTCCGCGTCAGCGGCCCGGCCGAGCTCGGCCGAGCGGTTGCGAGCGGCTTCGATGGCAGCCAGGAACGCCGCCCGCACGCCGTGGTTCTCCAGCTCGCGGATGGCCGAGATGGTGGTGCCGGCCGGGCTGGTGACCGCCTCGCGCAGCTGCACCGGGTGCTCGCCGGAGTCCCGCAGCATCACCGCCGAACCGACCAGGGTCTGCACGATGAGCTCGGCCGCCAGCGCGCGCGGCAGGCCCAGCAGGATGCCGGCGTCGATCATCGCCTCGACCAGGAAGAAGAAGTAGGCCGGACCGCTGCCCGACAGCGCGGTAACCGCATCGAGCTGGGACTCGGGCACCCGGACCACCCGCCCCACCGCCGACAGCAGTTCATCGGCGCGCTGCAGGTGCTGCTGGGTCGCTCGGGCACCCGCCGAGATCGCCGTCATCGCCTCGTCCACCAGCGCCGGGGTGTTGGGCATGCACCGCACCACGGCCGGGCCGGCGGGCAGGCCCCGTTCGATCCGGGCGGTCGTGATGCCGGCCGCCACCGACACGATGAGGTGTTCGGCGGTGACCAGGTCGGCCAGCTGGTGCAGCAGCGGGTCGATGTCCTGGGGTTTCACCGCGATCAGGATCGTTCCGCAGGACTGGACGGCCTCGGCGACCTCCACCACCCGGATCCGGTAGCGCTCGCGGAGGTAGCGGATCCGCTCGGGGTAGTGCTCGACCATCAGGATGTCGCCGGCGTCGGCGTCGGCGCTCTGGCGCAACAGGCCCGACAGCAGCGCCTCGCCGATCTTGCCGCCGCCGATGATGGCCAGCCTGTCGGGGTTGCTCGTCATGGCGCCATTCTCTCAGCGTCGCCGAGCTGGTCGGCTGTGGGCAGGGGCAGGCCGAGCAGTGGCGACAGGCAGCGGCGGCCGACGCTTGGGCGGGCCGGCGTCCTGATCAGGCGCGGCCGGCGTGCTGACCAGGCGCGGCAGCTGTTCTGGTCAGGCGCGCGGCCGTCCTGATCAGGCCCGGCAGCCGTCAGTGGATCTGGTCCAGCCGCCGCAGGATCACTCCCTCGCGCAGCGCCCACGGCGAGAGCTCGAACTCGGGGATGCCCAGCGCCAGCATCGCCTGCTCGGCCACCACCGCGCCCGCCATCGTCTGGTGGGCCCGGGCCGGCGAGACCCCGTCCAGTTCGGCCAGGTCCGCCGCCGGGATCCGGGAGATGAAGCCGATGATCTGCCGCAGGCCGTTGATCTGCAGGCAGCGCCGCACCCGCGGGCCGGCGCTGGACGGAGCGGCACCGGCAAGCCTGGCCAGCGTCCGGAAGGTCTTGCTGCTAGCCACCACCCGGTCCGGCTGGCCGGTCGCCAGCAGCCGGCGGGCCGGCTTGGCGAGCTGGTCACCGACGTACTTGCGCAGCTCCTCGACCGAGCGCTTTGACGGCGGATCCCCGTCGAGCCACTCCCGGGTCAGCCGGCCGGCGCCGAGCGGGACCGACAGCGCCACCTCGGGCACCTCGTCGCAGCCGACCGCCAGTTCCAGCGAGCCGCCGCCGATGTCGAGGCAGAGCAGCCGGCCGGCGCTCCAGCCGAACCACCGCCGCACCGCCAGGAAGGTCAGCACCGCCTCGTCCTCGCCAGTGAGCACCCTGAGGTCCACGCCGGTCTCTTTCTTGACCCGGGCCAGCACCTGGGAGGAGTTCCTGGCGTCCCGGACCGCCGAGGTGGCGAAGGGCAGCAACTCGTCGCAGTGCAACTCGGCAGCCTGCCGGCGCGCGCCCAGGGCGGCACCGACCAGGGCATTAGCCCCGGCGATGGCCAGGTCTCCGCGCTTGTCGATGTGCTCAGCCAGCCGCAGCACGCTCTTGTGGGACAGCTGAGGTGTCGGCTGCGCGCCCAGGTGCGCGTCCACCACCAACAGGTGGACGGTATTGGAGCCCACGTCCAGCACCCCAAGTCGCATGCGATGCACGCTAGCCGATGCCGCGCACCGGGAACGGGGCAGAGTGCGGTGGGCGTTCTGGCAGGTCCGGCCTGGGCCGGGTTAGTCTCGCCGTTGTGCCTGCCAGTGCCCGCAACCTGCCTGTCGTACAACCCGCGCCCCGGGACAGCGAGGTGGGCCTGGAGTTCGCCCGGGAATGGTTGGAGTTCAGCGACCCGGACAACTCCGAGCACCGCATCAGGGCCGACCTGACCTGGCTCTGCTCCCGGTGGAGCTGCATCTTCGGCCGGGGCTGCCACGGTGTCATCGAGGGCAGGCCCGCCGACGGCTGCTGCAGCCATGGAGCGTTCTTCTCCGATAACGACGACCTCAAGCGGGTGCGGGGCTACGCCAAGCAGCTGGACGCCGAGACCTGGCAGTACCTCAAGGCCGGCCGCCGGCAGGGCATCACCGAGAAGGACTCGGTCGGCGAGGATGAGAACCGGGTCCGGACCAGGACGGTGGATGGCGCCTGCGTCTTTCTCAACCGGCCGGGTTTCGCCGGTGGCCAGGGTTGTGCGCTGCACGCCCTCGCCCTGCGCACCGGGCTGCACCCGCTGGACACCAAGCCCGAGGTCTGCTGGCAGTTGCCGGTCCGCCGGGAGCAGGAATGGGTCACCCGGGCTGACGACACCCAGGTTCTGGTGTCGACGGTGACCGAGTTCGACCGCCGGGGCTGGGGTGCGGGTGGCCATGACCTGCACTGGTGGTGCACCTCCTCTCCTGAGGCCCACGGTGGAACCGAACC
>DASZEI010000467.1:0-17617 GCA_035940975.1 Jatrophihabitans sp.
ACGTCGACCTCGGGCCGCGCCAGCGTCGGCATGAAGCCCTGCACGAAGGCGCTGTAGGTCTCGTTGATCAGCCGCTGCGACTCCGCGGCAATCGTCCCGAACACCAATGACGACTTGCCCGAGCCGGAGACGCCGGTGAACACGGTCAGCCGGCGCTTCGGGATCTCGACGCTGACATCCTTGAGGTTGTTCACCCGCGCGCCGTGCACGCGGATCACGTCGTGGCTGCGGTCCGCGACGTGCAGCGCGGACGATTGGGGGTCCGTCCTCGGGGCCGAACTCATCCGGTCTCCCTCTCTCGGGTTCTGGCTGCGATCGTCAAGGCTGCGGTCTCCGGACGGTTCAGCGGAGTTCGTTGATGCGGATCAGGTTGCCCGAGGGATCGCGGAAGGCGCAGTCGCGAATCCCGTACGGCTGCTCGGTCGGCTCCTGCACCACCTCGGCGTCGCTGGCCTGCAACCGGTCGAAGGTGCCGTCGAGGTCCTTGGTGGCCAGGACGATGATGCCGTAGGTGCCCTTGGCCATCATCTCGGCGATGACGCGGCGCTCGTCGTCGGTGATGCCGGGGTTGGCGGCCGGCGGGTACAGCACGATGGACGTGCCGGGCTGGTCGGCCGGGCCGACCGTGATCCAGCGGAACCCGCCGTAGCCGACGTCGTTGCGCACCTCGAAGCCGAGGGTGTCGCGGTAGAAGGCCAGGGAGGCGTCCGGGTCGTCGTGCGGTAGGAAGCTCGAGTGAATGGTGATGTCCATGACGGTCACGCTAGCTGCGGCTCGGTGACCGGCGCTTCTCGATTCCTGATCGGTCTGGTGACCTGTTTGGCCACGCACGACGGCATTCCCTCGGTCGCAGCCGCGGCCTCGCGCCGGTAGGTGCTGGGTGGCACGCCGACCAGCTCGGTGAACCGAGTGCTGAAGGTTCCCAGCGACGAGCAGCCCACTGCGAAGCAGACCTCGGTGACGCTGAGGTCGCTACCACGCAGCAGTGCCATCGCGCGCTCGATGCGCCGGGTCATCAGGTAGCTGTAGGGCGACTCGCCGAAGGCACGCCGGAACTCGCGGCTGAGGTGCCCGGCCGACATGTACGCGCCGCGGGCGAGCGCCTCGACGTCCAACGGCTGCGCGTACTCCCGGTCGATCCGGTCCCGGACGCGCCGCAGCCTCGCCAGGTCGCTCAGGCGCTGCGCCTCGGCCGGTCTGCTGGTCACCCGGAAATCGTGCCACGTCGCGCCGTTCGGCGTTCGGGGGGCGCCCGATCCACCGTTGACTACCTGATACGGATAGTCCATTCTGTCTGGAACATACGAATTAGGGAACAGTGCCGAAGCGCGGCTCGGACATTCCCTCGATGGGAGCCGAGATGCGCAAATTCTGGACTGTCAGCTTTACGACTCTGCTGACCCTGGCTTTCCTCGTAGTGGGCAACCCCGCTGCTCAGGCATTCGGAGGCGAGGTGCTGGGTTGCGGTTACCCGGGCTCTAGCTGGAGCCCCAACCAGTGCTACGGAGTGGGCGGAAACCCTGTCCAATTTGCGCCGCACTACTTGTCCGGCACGTATTCCTATCAATGGACTATCAAGTATTCGAACGGTACGCCCATCACCAACACCTGCACCGGTCCATACCAAGGGTGCATCAGCAGCGGGTGCACTTCGACCTCGAGCACCTGCACCATCATGACCCTGGATGCCATTCACGATAAGACCTACATCGCAACCCTGCAGTTGACCCAGGCGGGACAGAGCAGAACGATCCAAGCCTCCGCGTTGGTCTCTCCGCAGCCGTTCTAATAACGGGCGCGGATCACAGCCTCAGGTAGGCGCCGGCGTACCGGTTCTGGTGATCGCAAGCCAGAGCCCGCCGAACTCGCGGACGTTGTGGCACAGCACCACGTCCTTGCCCTCGTGGGCGTAGAAGTACAGCGGCTTGCCGGCATAAGTGGCCTGGGTGGAACCGTCCCGGCGGGTCGTCACGCCCAGCAGCTCCGCCTTGACACCACCTCGGGCCACCGGCCGGCCGGTGGTCAGAACCGGCGGCCAGGCCCCGGCGCAGTCCCCGTTGCAGGTCGGCGTGCTGGTCTTGTCCCCATCGAAGAGGTAGATCGCCTGCCCGCTGCCGTCGAACAGGACCGGACCGAACTGGCTCGATGCTGTCGTGACGACCACGCCGGCCCGTGCTGCGGCAGACGGACTGGATGCCGGTGTAGTCGAGGGCGCTTTCCCGGCAGCAGAGCCGCTGCCAGCCGCCGGGCTTCCCCCCGGATCGCCACCGATCGGGGACGATCCGGAATCCGCACGCGTGGAACAGCCGCCGATCAGTACAGCGACGCAGACCACCACCGCGATCTTCGTCCGCATCGCGCAAGGCTAAACCACCTCGCCGAATCCCATGGTCGGCTATCGGCACGCCGCGGGCGGCGTGAAGCCTGCCAGTCCGCGGTCGTCGCTGTAGTTCGTCGCAAAGGTGCCGAACCAATGGCCGGCGACGAGCTGGACGCTGCCGACGTAGTTGGCCATGTTTCCCCAGCCCGAGTTGCGGGCCTCGGCCCGGACCTCACCGGTGCTGGCATCAGCACAAGCCATGCTGCCTAAACCGGTGAGCCACACCACGCCGCCGGCCAGCGTGGCACTGGCCGGCAAGCCGCCGCCGCCCGCGGTGACGACTTGGCGATGGCCGAGATCGGTCAGCGACATGAAGTAGACGGTGTCAGCCACGGTGGCCCACACCGCGCCGCTGGTCGCCAGCAGGTTGGTCACCAGGCCGTCGGCAAGTGGTGTCTTGCTGATCGTGGACAGACCCCGCTCGATGTCGAGGATGAGCAGGCTTGCGGTCTTGCCGCTGCCCTGGGCGTTCACCCCTACATAGAGCCGGCTGCCGTCCGGGGAGACGGCCAACCCCCCGATATGGCCGTCGACGCTCATTCGATGCTCGACCACGCCGTCAGCGGGGTTGATCGAGTAGAGCTGATTGGCATTTGCCAGGAAGAGCTTCGACGCATCCGAGTTGGCGGCGAGGACGGGCACCCAGTTGGGTTCCATGAAGGCCAGCGCCGTGGCAACCCGCAGCGAACCGATCTTCTGCAGGGTGTGCGGGTCGCGCATCTGGAGGATGATCGCCCCGTCGGTCATCACCATCAGCCAGAGCGCTCGAGGCGTGACCAGCGGTGGCCACCGGGTGTTCGGGTCGAGCTGTACCTGCTCGGCGATGTTTCCGTAGGGTGGCTCGAAGCGATCGAGGAGCCTGCCCTCCAGCCCGTATGCCGCGTCCGGGCCGCTGACAAGAACGAAATCGAGGTCGCCGCCGTAGAGGCCACGGGCCGACCACGGGCCGACCGAGTCCGGCAGTTGCCTGGTCGGGGGCTCGGCGGTGACGTCTGACTGCCGTGGGACGACCGGATCGCCGCTGTTGCGAGGTCGAGTGCTCGGGCTGGTGGCTGTGGGCAGGAGCGAGGTGCTGGCACTTGGGGATTTCGCTGTCGGCGTGGAGTGCGTGGAGTGGCCGCTGATGAGCCACACGCTCGCCGCCGCTATCACCAGCAGTACGCAGGCCGCGGCGAGGGCGGGAAACCAGGGCACGAACCGGTGCGGGGCGGCTGTCGCACGGCGGGCCACCTGAGCGGTGATGTCTTCGGCCGTGATCGAGCGCGGCGGCTGAGGCACCGCCTGCTGCAGCAGGGCGGCCAACCGGTGTTCTTCGTCAGTCATCGGATCGGCTCTCCAGGAGAATGGCGGCGAGCTTGGGTTCGCTACGCAGGCGGGCCAGGGCGTCGTGGCTATGGCGTTTGACCGTCCCGAGCGAGCAACCGAGCATGTCCGCGGTCTGCGCCTCCGAGAGATCGGCGAAGTAGCGCAGCACGATGACCGCCCGCTGCCTGGGCGGCAGCCGCATCAGCACCCCGAGCACTGCTTGCCGGGTATCGACAGCCGAGTAGTCGTCGCTGTCCCCGGGCCGGTGCTGCAGTTCGACGGTGGGTATCTCCTGGTTCCATCGCCGCCGTCGCCACCGCAGGAACGTGGTCACGATGACCTTGCGGACGTAGAACTCGGGCCGATCGGCTCGGATCAGGGAATCCCACCGCGGCCAGGTGGCCACCAGAGCGGTCTGCACCAGGTCTTCGGCGCTGCCCCAGTCACCGGTCAGGGCCCAGGCGAATCGCAGCAGCGCGGGGCTTTCGGTCTCGATGAACTGGCGCAGGCCGCTCGGTTCCGACAAGGACTCTCCCCTCGCGGTCAGCGCAGACGTGCCCATGCCTAGTAAGAGCACCTGGAATGGCCGTTAGGTTGAGTGGCCACTTTCCGAGTACTGCCCACCCTGGCTGGCGACCTGAGGCCCCCGGCCAGGTCGGCCAGGGGTGGTGAGGCCCTTCCGGCTCCCGGTCAGTACGGCGAGCGGCCGGAGCCGAAGGCGAACAGCGGCGTCTTGGCGTCGCCGGTGTTGATCGGCTCGTCAGTGACCGCGCTCGGCCAGCTCACCGGCAGCTTGCCGGTGTAGCCGCTGCCGAACAGGTTGTCGACCAGGCCGCCGCCCTCGGTGCCGGGCAGCCAGGCGGCCACGAACGCGTGCGCCTTGGTGACCTGGTCCTTGATGATCACCGGCCGGCCGGACTCGAGGATCGCGATGCACTTGGTGACCCGCGCGCAGATGTCAGACAGCGCCGCCGAGTTGTCGCTGCCGAACGCCAGCGTCGAGCTGTCCCCCTTGCCCTCTGCATACGGTGTCTCGCCGCCGACCCAAATCCCGATATCGGCCTTGTAGTTGCCCTTGGTCCTGGTGCCGACGTTCGTCACCGTGATGCCGGTGCCCGCGACCTGCTGCTGCAGCGCCTGCCAGAACGTGGTTCCGCCGGTGGTGGTGGCGCCGCTGGCGCCCTGCCACGAGATCGACCAGCCGCCCATCTGGTTGCCGATGTTGTCGACATGCTTGCCGCCGACCACGATCTTGTAGCTGCCGGTCTTGGCCAGCGGCAGCACGCCGTCGTTCTTCAGCAGCACCTGCGATTCCCGGACCGCCTGACGGGCCACCGCCCGGTGCGCGGCCGAGCCGACCCCGGCGGTGTAGCTGCTGTCGGTGTATGGGGTGGTGAACAGGTCCAGGCCGAACTTCGCGGTGAGGATGCGTGTCACCGCATCGTCCACCCGCGCCAGCGGAATCTGCCCGCCGTTCACCCCGGCCACGATCGCGTTGATGGTCTCGACGTAGATGTCCGGGACCATGATCATGTCGATGCCGGCGTTCACCGCGTGCGCCACCTGGGCGGCGTAGGTGGAATCCGGCAACTGCTTCACGCCCGCCCAGTCACTGACCACGAAACCCTTGAAGTTCTGGGCGCCCTTGAGCTTGTCGGTGATCAAGTACTTGTTGCCGTGGTTCTTCACGCCGTTCCAGCTGGAGTAGCTCACCATCGCCGAGCCGACCCCGGCGGTGATCGCCTGGGTGTAGGGCGGGACGTGGATGGCGTCCAGTTCCGCTTCGGAGATGCGCGCGTCCCCCTGGTCGATCAGGTAGCCGCTGCTGCCGGTGCCGTACGTGGTGCCGCCGTCACCGACCCAGTGCTTGGCCGTCGCCAGCACCGACGTCGAGCTGAGGCTGCTGCCCTGGAAACCGGTGACCGCCGCACCGGCCAGCGCGCTGCCCACCGACGGGTCCTCGCCGAAGCTCTCATAGGTCCGCCCCCACCGGTCATCCCGCGCCACGCACAGGCACGGCGCGAACGCCCACCGGATGCCGCTGCCCAGCACCTCCTGCCGGGTCACGTCCTCGACCTGCTGCACCAGCGCGGCATCGCGGGTCGCTCCGAGCCCGATGTTGTGCGGGAAGACGACGGCGCCGGCGATGTTGTTGTTGCCGTGCACCGCGTCGATGCCGTACAGCAGCGGGATGCCGAGGCGGGACTTGAGCGCGTAGCTCTGGAAGTCGTCGACCATCGCCTTCCACTGCGCGGCGGTGCCGCCGGCGCCGTTCGGTCCACCGCCGCCACCGCTGAGCAGCGAGCCCAGGCCGTAGGTCGTGATGTCGGTCTTGCTCTTGAGCGAGTCCCAGGACGGCTGGGTCATCTGACCGGCCTTCTCGGCCAGGGTCATCTTCGACAGGCAGTCCGCCGGCGAGATGCACGCACCGGCGGCGGCCGCGGTCGGTGCGGGCAGCAGCGTGAGGACGCCGGCGGCCAGGGCGGCGACCACGCCGCCGACCTGCCAGGTCAGCCGGTGACGGCCCAACCGGGACAAGGACATGAGCATCCCCTATTCGTTCAGGGTCTTCGAGGCACGAAGCACCTCGGCTGGTTCTGAGAACACTAGATCGGTTACTGGGCGAAATCCACCAGGAAGCCGGCACATATGTTTTACCTTCGTTAATTATTGAACCAGGATGCCATCGCCACCGTGACCGCCGCGGTCACCGATATGACGTCCAACAATGCTCACCACCGGGCGCGCGGAGCCACCACCATGGGCTGGAATGCCGGGCCGTGCGGTTTCATCGGCGGTGCCGGCGCCATCACCGACCCGATGGCGATCTGGTGGGAGTCGGCCAGCCTGCACAGCAACGCCCAGATCGTCGCGAACGTCGCCGCCCGGATCCAGCGGCAACGACAGCAGATCGCGACCATGTTCGGGATCTAGGCCCAGCCGCTAGGACGAGGACCGGCCCGCCGCCTGAGCCGAGCGCAGCTCCACGCTCGAGAAGCCGCCGGCCGGGTGCACGGCGGCGACGGTCAGGCCGGCGTCCCGGGCGAGGGCGCTGAGCTCGGCGGCCCGGCGTTCCTTCCCCCCGTACAGGGCCAGCATCCGCAGGTCCATCCCGGTGTGCGGCGAGTCGCCGTCGGCGCCGATCTTCTCCACCACCAGCACCGTGCCCTGCTCGCCGGCCGCCTCCGCGCAGCGCGCCAGGATCTCCCGGGCCGGCTTGTCGCCCCAGTCGTGGATGATCAGCGACAGCAGGTAACCGCCGGCGCCGGCCGGCAACTCGTCGAAGAAGCTGCCGGTCACCGCCTCGGCTCGGTCGGTGAGCCCGGCCGCCGCCAGCGCCTTGCGGGCGTCGGAGATATTCTCCTCCCGGTCCAGCACGGTCCCGCGCAGCTCCGGATACCGGTTCAGCAGCGCGATCAGCATCGAGGCGTTGCCGCCACCGACGTCGACCAGCCAGCCGAGCGATCCCCAGTCGTAACCGGACAGGATCTCCGGCGACCGGGACGGCATGTCCGAGCCCATCCAGGTCGTGAAGGTCTCCCGGCGCACCGGGTCGGCGGCCAGGTCCTCCCAGAAGTTGCACCCGAACTGCTGGTCGAAGGCCGCCTCGCCGGTACGGATGCTGTGCAGCAGCGCGACGAAGGCCAGGTCCGCCCGGCCGACCCCGTCGATGTCCAGCCCGGCCCGCATCCCGCCGGGATGGTCGCTACGCAACGCCTCACCCAGCGGGGTCAGGCCATAGCGGCCTGTCTCGTCCCGGCTGAACACGCCACGGGCGGCCAGGTAGCGCAGCAGCCGGCCGAGGGCGTCGGAGTCCGCGCCCACCGCCTCGGCGAGTTCGGGCGCGGTGCCCACCCCGGCGGCAAGGTGATCGGCGAGCCGGAGGGTCGCCGCGACCCGGATGGCCATCGGGGTACCCAGATGAGCCATCGCCCAGAGTGAGGCGGCTGCCCGGTCCTGCTGTGTCACACGTTCCTCCTGAGCTGTCACACGTTCCTCCTGTGCTCGAAAGTGCTGTGCTAGCGCAGGCGCACCGGCAGCTCGGCCAGGCCGTGCATGATCAGGCTGACCCGCCAGTTCAGCGAGTCGGCCGGCACGTCCAGGCGCAGATCGGGGAAGCGGGCCAGCAGCGAACTGATCGCGATGCCGCCCTCGAGTCGGGCCAGCGGCGCTCCCAGGCAATGGTGGATGCCGTAGCCGAAGGCCACCTGCGGGTTGTCCTTGCGCGCCAGGTCGAGCCGGTCGGCGTCGGCGAAGCGTTGCGGGTCGCGGTTGGCTCCCAGCAACGACACGATGACCACCGACCCGGCCGGAATCGTGGTTCCGGCCAGCTCCACATCCTGCAGGGAGTAGCGCATCGCCGCCTGCACCGGGCTCTCGTAGCGCAGGAACTCCTCGACGGCGCTGGACAGCAGCCGCGGCTCGGCGCGCAACCGCTGCAGCTGGTCGGGGTTGCTGAGCAGGGCCAGGGTGGCATTGCTGATCAGGTTCACGGTGGTCTCCTGGCCGGCGATCAGCAGCAGGAAGACCATCGAGGTCAGCTCGTTCTCGGTCAGCCGGTCATCCCCGTCGCGCACCGCGACCAGCGCGGACAGCAGATCCGGCTTCGGCTCCGAGCGCTTGAGCTCGATCAGCGACCGGGTGTAGTCCAACATCTCATAACCCGCGGTGACCAGTTCCGAACGCGGCCGGGCGCTGGCGGTGAGCGCTGTCGTCCAGCCGTGAAAGGCATCCACCTGCTCGTCCGGCACCCCGAGCATCTCGGTGAGCACCCGGATCGGCAGCGGCGTGGCCAGCGCCTGCACCAGGTCGACCTCGTCGTGCCCGGCCATCGCGTCGAGCAGCTCGTCGGTGATCTGCTGGATGCGCGGCCGCATCCCATCCATCCGCCGCCGGGTGAACGCCGAGGAGATCAGCCGGCGCAGCCTGGTGTGATCCGGTGGGTCGTGATTGAGCATCTGGCTGTTCATACCCAGCCGCAGGTCTTCGGGCACCCGCCGGCCGTCGCCGATCGCCCCGGTCCGTCCCTGCAACCGCGGGTCGGTCAAGGCGCGCCGGACCGCCTGGTAACCGGTCACCAGCCAGCCCGTCGTGCCGGAGGCCAGGGTGATCGGGTGCACCGCGTCGGTGCCCCGCAGCAGCGCGTACTCAGCGTGGCGCTCAGGGGCGCCGGCCAGCAGGAAATCAGCGCTGAGCACGTTCTCGGTCATGGCGAGATCGTCTCCGCCAGTCACACCGGCGAACACCTTCGGGTGTGCTGACTACTCCGTGCGCTGGCTAGCGGGCTAGGCCAATGAGTCGTCGTAGCCGGCCGTCAGCGAGCCGCCGGCGTTGCCGGTGTTGACCACGCCGGCCGGTTCGATCAGCACCGCATGCACCTCGCCGGCAGCGACCGGGCAGTGCTCGACTCCGCGCGGCACCACGAAGAGCTGACCGGGATGCAGCGTCACGTCACCGTCTCGAAGCCGGATGGTCAGCACGCCGTCCAGCACCAGGAACAGCTCGTCGGTGTCGTCGTGGGTGTGCCAGACGAACTCGCCCCGCAGCTTGACGACCTTGACCTCGTAGTCGTTGAGCCGGGCGACCACCTTCGGCGCCCAGTGCTCGGAGAATGCCGACAGCTTCTCGGTGAGGTCGACGGGAGTAATGGCCATGTCCAAGCTTGGCACGAGGGCGCGCCGGCACCTCAGTCGGCGACCAGCCAGCTGCCGACCACCTTGCTCATCCCGCCGACCTGCGGGGTGAAACCCAGCGTCCGGTAGAAGGCTTCCATCTCATCGGTGAACAACCCGACATGCTGGCCGGGCACCGTGGCCAGCAGCCGGTTGACGACCTCGCGGCCGACTCCCTTGCGGCGATGCGGGGTCGCGGTCCAGATGTCGACCAGGTAGGCGTTGCAGACCCCGTCGCTGAGGATCCGGCCGTTGGCCACGAACTCCCCTTGATAGCGGCCGAACACCACCGCGTGGGAGTTCTCGTGCGAGCGCCAGTACTGATCCGGGCTGCGCAGGTTGTCGAAGTCGTCAGCGACCAGCGCCCGTTTCAGTGCCGACCAGTCGACGCCGGTCAGGTCGGAGGAGAACACGATCTCAGCCACCGGCTGAGCCTCTCACGAAGCGCCACCTAGGCTGGGTCGAACAGCACCGACACCCCAGGAGTTCGTCACCGATGGCCCTGACCGACTTCCCCCGCTACCCGCTGCTGTTCGGGCCGAGCCCGGTGCACCCGCTGGAGCGGCTGTCCGCTCACCTGCGCGACGACGAGATCACCCTGCTGGAGGGCTGGGCCGGCGACTACTACGGCATCCCGGTGCAGTCCACCCTCGAGGCGATCCGGCTCACCGGCAGGCTGGAGGGCATGATCATCGACCCGGTCTATGAGGGCAAGTCCATGGCCGGGCTGATCGAGCTGATCAGCACCGGTGAGATCGCGCGCGACTCGACCGTGCTGTACGCCCATCTGGGCGGCCAGCCGGCGATCAACGCCTACAGCGCGCTGTTCAGGTCCTGACGGTTCAGCACACTGCAGCCAACTCACGACCGGGCGGCTAACGTCTGCCCATGACTTCTGACAAGTTCACCAAGATCGCCGAGGACGCGGTGGCGTCCTGGTGCGCGCAGTATCCGGACGAGGCCACGTTCCTCGGCGAGCACAGTCACGACGACCGGCTCGGCGATCCGACGGTGGCCGCCGGGCAGCGGCGCCGGGCCGAACTCAGCTCGCTGATCGCCCAGCTGGACGAGCTGCCGGCCGACCAGCTGGACACCGCCGACGCGGTCGACCGCGACATCCTGCGGACCGCGGTCGAGAGCGAGCTGCTCGAGCTGACCGACCTCGACGAGGCGGGCTGGAATCCGATGCTGCACAACCCGGGGCAGGGCCTGTATGCGCTGCTGTCCCGGGACTTCGCCCCGTTGCCGGAACGGCTGGCGAGCGTGGCCGGCCGGCTGCGGTCGGTTCCGGACTACCTGGACGCGGCTCGCGGCCGGTTGAGCGACATGCCCCGGGTGCACGTCGAGACCGCCATCGGGCAGCTGGACGGCACGCTGGCCCTGATCGAGTCCGAGATCCCCGCGGCGCTGGCCCAGGCCGGCAACGGCCTCGACCTGTCGCGGGAGATCAGCGGGGCCGCGGCGGCGGTACGGGCCCACCAGGACTGGTTGCGAGGCGAGCTGGCCGGGGCCCAGCGGTCGGCCCGGCTCGGCCCGGACCTGTTCGCCAGGAAGCTGGAGCTCACCCTGGCCACCCCCTGGCAGCCGGCCGGGCTGCTGGAGCAGGCCTACCGCGAGCTGGACCGGATCGAGGCCGAGCTGGCCGAGCTGGTCGGGCGAGCCACCGGCTCGGCTACCGCCGACCGGGCCGCGATCGCCGCCCAATTCGACCGGCTGGCCGAAGACGTGCCCACCAGCGAGACCATCCTGGGGCTGTGCCGGGACGCGCTGACCGAGACGACGGAGTTCGTCCGCCGGCACGACCTGCTCACCCTGCTCGACGATCCGGTCGACATCATCGAGATGCCCGAGATCGATCGCGGCGTGGCGGTGGCCTACTGCGTCGCGGTCGGCGCCCTGGAAACCGCCCCGCTGGCCACCCAGTTCGCGGTGTCACCGACCCCGAAGGACTGGTCGGCCGAGCGGGTCCGCTCGTTCTACCGCGAGTACAACAACCACATGCTGCACAACCTCACCATCCACGAGGCGATGCCGGGCCACGTCGAGCAGCTGTCGCATGCGCACCGCTACCAGGGCGCCAACCGGGTCCGGGGCGTGTTCATCAGCGGCTCGTTCATCGAGGGCTGGGCGGTCTACACCGAGGAACTGATGGCGGGGCTGGGCTACCGCAGCGACGTCTCCGCCGAGGCGGCCGCGGCGGTGCGGATGCAACAGCTGAAGATGGCGCTGCGCTCGGTGCTCAACACCATCATGGACGTGTCCTTCCACAGCGGCGACCTCGACGAGCGCAAGGCGATGGAGCTGATGACGGTTCGCGGCTACCAGGAGGACGGCGAAGCCGCCGGCAAATGGCGCCGGGTGCAGCTGAGCTCGACCCAGCTGTGCACCTACTTCGTGGGCTATCTCGAGGTTCGCGAGCTGGTCGCCGAGCTGCGCCGGGCGCACCCGTCCTGGTCGGACCGGCAGCTGCACGACGAGGTGCTGAACTACGGCTCGCCGCCGGTCCGCTACCTCCGTCAACTGTTGGGGCTCCCGCCGGCCGAATGAGTGAGGATCGCAGCGAGCGCTAGCGAGCGAGGACCGGAGCGAACGCAGCAATGAGCCCACCGCTGCGGCCGGCGATCGGCATCGCGCACCGGGGCTTCTCCCCCGACGGCGCCGAGAACTCGATGGCGGCATTCCAGGCCGCGGTCGACCTCGGCTACCGGCACCTGGAGACCGACGCGCGGGTGACCGGCGACGGGGTCGCGCTGGCCTTCCACGACGAGATCCTGGACCGGGTGACCAACTCCCGGGGACGGCTGCGGCAGCTGACCTGGCGGCAGGTCAGCACCGCGCGGATCCTCGGCCGGGAGCCGATCCCCCGGCTGGAGGAGGTGCTGTCGGCCTTCGGCGAGGTGAGCGTCAACATCGACGTCAAGTGCGATGCCGCGGTCGGGCCGACGCTGGACGCGATCCGGCGCACCAACTCCTGGCACCGGGTGCGACTTGCCGCCTTCTCCCCCGCCCGGCTGCTGCAGTTGCGCCGGATCGCCGGACCCGCAACGGCCAGCGCGCTGACCGCCGCCGAGGTCGCGGCACTGCGGCAGGGCAGGTTCGGCCTGCTCGCCGGGCCGCCCAGTCGCACCGGGCTGGCCGCCCAGGTGCCGCCGAGAATCGGGCCGTTGCAGGTCGTCCAGCCCCGGTTCATCGCCACGGCCCGGGCTCGCGGCGTCGAGGTGCACGTCTGGACGGTGAATCTGCGGGCCGAGATGATCCGGCTGCTCGACCTCGGGGTGGACGCGATCATGACCGACCGCGCGGACCTGCTGCGCGACGTACTGCGCGAACGGGGACAGTGGCAGGCGTGACCGGCATCGAGACCGGCCCCGAGACCGACGCAGCCACCGCTGCGCGGTTACGCCAGCGGCGCGGTTGGTACTTCTACGGCTGGGCGAGCCACGTGTTCCCGACCATCGTCGTCACGGTGTTCATGGGCCGCTACCTGACCTCGCTGGCCGAGAACGCGGTCGGCAAGACCGGCCGGGTGTCGGTGTTCGGCATACCGGTGGCGCCCGGCAGCCTGTTCGCCTACGTGGTGTCGTTCTCGACGGTGCTGCTGCTGGTCGCGATGCCGGTGGTGGGCGCCATCGCCGACCGGACCGGCGCCAAGCGTGAGATCCTGCTCGGCTTCGGCTGGCTCGGGGCGGCGGCGTGCGTGGCGATGCTGGGCGTGCGCGGCGCCAACTGGCAGCTCGGTGCCCTGCTGTTCGTGGTGGCCTTCGTGGGCTATTCGTGCGCCACGGTGGTCAACTACGCGTTGCTGATCGACGTCGCCGGCACGGCCGAGCGCGACCGGGTGTCCTCGTTGGGCTGGGCACTGGCCTACATCGGCGGCGGCCTGCTGCTGGCCGCCGACTTCGTGCTCAGCCTGTTCCTGCACGACAAGGCCCTGCTGGCCAGGATCTCGCTGTGCTCGGCGGGGCTGTGGTGGGCGCTGTTCAACGTCAAGCCCTGGCAGCTGCTGCGGGGCCTGCCCAAGGCCGAGAACGCGCGGGCCGGCCGTGCCGAACCGGTGCTGCTGGCCGGCTTCGGGCAGCTGCGCCGGACGCTGGCCGAGGTGCGCCGCTACCGGTTGACGGTGGCCTTCCTGATCGCGTTCCTGGTGTACAACGACGGCATCCAGACCGTCACCACGGTGGCCGCGCAGTACGGCGACAAGGAGCTGCACCTGGACGACACCGTGCTGCTGTCGGCGATCCTGATCGTGCAGTTCGTCGCGTTCGGCGGCGCGATCTGGCTGGGCCGGCTCGCCGGGCGGTTCGGCGCGAAACCGGTGGTGCTCGCCTCGCTGGTGGTATGGCTGCTGCTGGTGCTGGCCGCCTACTTCGTGCGGTCCGGGGTGGCCTGGCAGTTCTACCTGCTGGCGGTCGGCATCGCCGTGGTGCTGGGCGGCAGCCAGGCCCTGTCCCGGTCGATGTTCTCCCGGCTGATCCCGCGCGGCTACGAGGCCGAGTACTTCGGCTTCTACGAGATCAGCGACTCGGGGACGTCCTGGCTGGGGCCGCTGATCTTCGGGCTGGCCTACCAGTTCAGCGGCTCCTACCGCAGCGCGCTGGTGTCGCTGGTGGCCTTCTTCGTTCTCGGCTTCGTGCTGCTGCTCCGGGTGCCGCTGCGCACGGCGATCTCCGAGGCCGGCAACATCGCACCGGAGCGCGTCTGAGCTCGGCACGCAGAGTAGCGTCGCGAGCCGTGCCCGCAGCCCGTTCCGACCTGCCCGCGAGCCGCGACGGTGCGCTGGCCGCCGTGCCCGCGGCCGGCAACCGTCGCGAGATCCCGATGCCCGCCCACCTGAAGTTCTTCTACGGCCCGATGGACTGCGGCAAGTCCACGCTGGCCCTGCAGGTCGACCACAACCATGCCCGGCAGGGCCGGTCCGGGCTGATGCTGACCCGTTACGACCGTTCCGGCGCCGCCCGGGTCACCACCCGGGTGGGGCTCAGCCACGATGCCATCGAGGTCAGCGACGACCTCGACCTGCGCAGGCTGGTCCAGCAGCACTGGGCGCTGGGCCGGCGGGTGGACTACCTGATCGTGGACGAGGCCGGTTTCCTCAACCCCCAACACGTCGATCAGCTGGCCGAGCTGGTGGACGAGTACCACGTCGACGTCTACTGCTTCGGCCTGCTGACAGACTTTCGGAGCCTGTTGCTGCCCGGCGCCAAACGGCTGATGGAGCTGGCCGACGAGATCGCCGAGATCCAGGTCGAGGTGCTGTGCTGGTGCGGCCAGCCGGGCCGGCACAACGCCCGGGTGATCGACGGCCGGATCACCAGGCAGGGTGACACGGTGCTGGTGGCCGACACCGTTGTGACCGGCGGGCACGACGTCAGATACCAGGTGCTGTGCCGGCCGCACTACCGCCGCGGCGAGCTGGGCGAGTCGTCGCAGGGTGAGCAGTTGACCCTGGACTGAGCGCCGCGCCGGGCCCGCACCAGAGGCCGCGACGAGAGATGCGTCTCAGTGCGCCGTCAACTTCGACAATTAGGATGAACCGAACGGCCATTTCGGCCGTCATCAAGAGTAAAGTCGATAGGCTTCGGGAATCATCTGCCGGGACCGTTCGTTGGGAACTCGGTACCCAAGCATGGGTGAGGAGTGATCAAATGGCCGATCGTGTACTCCGGGGCAGCCGCCTCGGCGCTATCAGTTACGAAACCGAATACGCCGCGGAACCCGCGCCGCGTCAACTTATCAAATTCCGGTGCGAGCGCGATCACGAGTTCAGCGTGCCGTTCGCCCACGATGCCGAACTGCCCGCGACCTGGGAATGCCGTCTCGACGGCACCACCGCCAAGGCCGTGGACCTGCCCGAACCGGAGCCCAAGAAGGTCAAGGCCCCGCGCACCCACTGGGACATGTTGATCGAGCGGCGCACCATCGCCGACCTCGAAGAGGTGCTTGCCGAGCGCCTGGACGTGCTGCGGGCTCGTCGGGGCGGTCCGGGAGCCAAGTCTCCCAAGACTGCCTGAGCAGCACCGCGACCGGCTGGCAACCGGTCGGAAAGTTCTACGGCCGGTCCGGCGCTTCGCCGGGCCGGCCGATTTCTGTGAGCGGCCCGGTTGGTCGCGGCCCGGTTGGGCGCGCGTCGGGCTGGTCGCGGCCCGGTTGGTCGCGCGGCTACCGGCGGCGCAGCACGCCGCGGACCTGGGCCAGCCGGTGCGCGACACCCCATTCAGTGACCCGCAGCAAGGCCTCCCGGACGATGTTGCCGCTCATCTTGGACTCGCCGCGCACCCGCTCGGCGAAGGTGATCGGCACCTCTGTGACCCGGAAACCGGCCTGCACGGCGCGCCAGGCGAGATCGACCTGGAAGCAGTAGCCCTGCGAGGAGATCGAGGACAGGTCGATCGTCTGCAGCACCGCGCGCCGGTAGGCCCGATAACCGCCGGTGGCGTCGTGCAACTCGATGCCCAGCGCCAGCCGGGTGTAGAGGTTGCCGCCCCGGGAGAGCAGTTCCCGCGACCGGGGCCAGTTCAGCACCTGGCCGCCCGGCACCCAGCGCGAGCCCAGCACCAGGTCCGAATGCCCGATGGCGGCCAGCAGCCGGGGCAACTGCTCCGGAGCGTGCGAGCCGTCGGCGTCCATCTCGACCAGCACCTCGTAACCGGCGGCCAGGCCCTGCCGGAAACCTGCCACGTAGGCAGCACCCAGCCCCGCCTTCTGGTCGCGGTGCAGCACGTCGATCTGGCTGTCGTCGGCGGCGAACTTGTCAGCTACCACACCGGTGCCGTCCGGGCTGTCGTCGTCGACCACCAGGATGTCCGCCTCGGGGACCGAGGCCCGGACCCGCTCCAGGATCAGCGGCAGGTTGTCGCGCTCGTTATAGGTCGGGATGATCACCAGCGTCCGAAGTTGGTCCCCCGATCCTGCTGCCGACCTGTTCTCGGCCTCGGTCACCCGTACCCCTTCCTTGTCGTCCCGGCCGTGCTACCGGCTGGTTGCCGGTGTGCCTGGCACGGTTTCGCCAACCAGCGATGACCAGCCCGAGCAGGGCGAGCAAGCCTGCGGCGGTCAGGATCCATTCGGCAGCCGCGCCGGTCCGAGTGGCCAGCGTAGTCGAACCGGACAATGGCACCGTCCGGACTAGCACGTCGGCGGTGAACAGCGGGCCGGAGGCGGCCAGCACCCGCCCGTCCGGGCCGATGATCGCCGACTTGCCGCTGGTCGCCACCTGCACCACCGTCCGGGCATGCTCCACCGCGCGCAGCTGGCTCATCGCCAGCTGCTGGTAGGTCTCGGCGCTGTGCCCGAAGGTGGCGTTGTTGGTCTGCACCACCAGCAGCCGGGCGCCGCCCCGTACCGAGGAGGTGACGAGCGAGTCGTAGGCGATCTCGAAGCAGATCACGTCGCCGACCGGGTACGGGGTCTGGGTCAGCAGCCCGTTGCCGGTGCCGGCCACCATGTCCCGCCCGACCAGATCGACCTTGCTGCTGACGGCGCGCGCCACCGACCTCAGCGGGATGTACTCCCCGTACGGCACCGGATGCCGCTTGACATAGCGCTGGCCCGGGCCCGGAGCGGCCGAGTCTGACGGCATCCAGACGATGCCCGCGTTGGTGACGTGGGTCGGGCCCGGGCCGTCGATGAGCGCGCCCACCAGGATGGGCACGCCGACCGCGTCGACCGCGCGCTGGATCACCGCGGCGGCGTCGGCGTTCGTGGTCGGGTCGATGTCGGAGGCATTCTCCGGCCACAGCACCAGCGCCGGCCGAGCCAGCCGGCCGGCCTTGATGTCGGCCGCCAGCTTCAGGGTCTGGGCGACATGGTTGTCCAGCACCTGCCGGCGGCGGGCGTTGAACTCCAGGCCCCGGTCCGGCACGTTGCCCTGGATCGCGGCCACCGTGGTGGTGCTGGCAGGCTGCGCGGCCGGGCGCAACGGGTAGGCCAGCGACCCCCCGATCAGCAGCACCAGCACGGCAGCCACCAGCTGGCCGCCGCGCCGGGCCAGGCCGTGTTCCGGCTCCGAGCCCAGCACCGCGGCGGCCAGCAGGGTGCCGATCAGCGCGACCGCGAAGCTCACCAGCGGCGCCCCGCCCAGGGCTGCGAACCACTTCAACGGCGAGTGTGCCTGGCTGAAGGCCCACCGGCCCCAGGGAAAGCCACCGAAGGGCAGCCGGTCCCGCAGCGCCTCCTCGGCCACCCACAGGGCGGCGCTCAGCACCGCGCCGAACCGCTGGCGCTGCACGACCGGCAACGCCGCGCCGAGCAGGACCAGACA
>DASZEI010000468.1:0-23276 GCA_035940975.1 Jatrophihabitans sp.
ATCGGTTGGCGACGACGCTCAACCAGTTCTTCTCCGCCGAGGAGCTGCCGCTGTCGATCGAGCGGTTCGGGTCGCTGTTCCGGTTCGCGCACCGCGGCAACCTGGAGCTGCTGTTCAACCACCTGATCATGGAAGGCGTGCACGTCTGGGAGTGGCGCAACTTCTTCCTGTCCACCGCCCACACCGACGCCGACGTCGACTTCATCGCCGACGCGGTCCGCAACTCCGTCGACGACCTGCGCCGCGGCGGCTTCCTGACGGGCTCGCCCAGCGCTACGCCCGTGCCCCGGCGCGCGCTGCCGAGGATCCCCGCGGTCGTGGCGAAAACAGCGGTGGTAGAGGCCGCCTCGACCGATGTCGGCCACACGACCCCGGACTTCAGCCTGTACTTCTTCGGCGACTACCCACAGGGCCCCGAAGGCACCAAGCACGGGGGTGACAAGTACGCCGCCATCCTGTCCGCCGCTCGGTTCGCCGACCGCAGTGGACTGCACGCGGTGTGGCTGCCGGAACGCCACTTCGACTCCTTCGGTGGCGTGTTCCCCAACCCGTCGGTGCTCGCCGCCGCGATCGCTGCCCAGACCAGCCGGGTCCGGCTGCACTCGGGCAGCGTGGTGCTGCCGCTGCACGACCCGATCCGGGTCGCCGAGGAGTGGTCCGTGGTGGACAACCTCTCCGGTGGGCGGGTGTCGCTCGGCGTGGCCAGCGGCTGGCACGCCCGGGACTTCGTGCTGGCACCGCAGGTGTACGGCAAGCACCGGGAAGCCATGTACGAGGGCGTGGAGACGATCCGCGCGCTGTGGCGCGGTGAGCCGGTGACCAGGACGGCAGGCAACAGCGAGCAGGTCGAGGTCAAGCTGTACCCGACGCCGATCCAGTCCGAGCCGGACTTCTACACCGCGATCGTCGGCAACCCCGACAGCTACCGGCAGGCAGCCCGCAGCGGGTTCGGCGTGATCACCAACCTCATGGTGCAGAGCGTGGACCAACTGGGCGACAACATCGCCCTCTACCGGCGCACCCGGGCCGAAGCCGGCCTCGACCCGGACGGTGGGCGGGTGGTGTTGCTGCTGCACACCTACCTCGGCGAGGACACCGAGCAGGTGCGCGCGGAGGCTTACCGCCCGTTCTGCGACTACCTGCGCTCGTCGCTGTCCCTGTTCGGGCAGGTGACCAACAGCCTCGGCTTCTCCATCGACCTGGACAACACCAACCCGGACGACCTGGAGTACCTGCTGTCCAACGCCTACCAGCGCTACTGCGCCGACCGCGCCTTGATCGGCACCCCGGACGACGCCGAGCCGATCGCGCGCCGGCTCGCCGCCCTCGGCGTGGACGAGGTGGCTTGCTTCATCGACTTCGGTGTCGCGCCCGGGCGGGTCACCGCCGGGCTGCCCCACATCGACAGGCTGCGCTCCCGGTTCAGCGACGACCGGTCCAGCGACGACCGGTCCACCGCCGACCGGTCCACCGACGACCGGCTCGACGTCCGTGACGCCAGCCCGACCGAGCAGCAGATGTGGTACGCCGACCAGGCGTTCCCCGGCCGCCCCAACTACACCGAGTCCCAGGTCGTGGCGCTGGAAGGCGACCTCGACGTCGCGGCCCTGCGGGCGGCGCTGAGCGCGGTGGCCACCCGCCACGACGGCCTTCGCTCGACCTTCCACGACATTGACGGCGTACTGAAGCGGGTCGTCGCCGCCCCGTCCGAGCTGCCGCTGCCCGTGTACGAAGACCCGGGAGCCGATATCGAGGAGGCGGCCCGCCGGGTGATGGCGCGCGAGACCGCCACCCCGTTCGACCTGGCCACCGGCCCGCTGTTCTCGCCCTACCTGGTCCGCCTGAACGAGCAGCGGTACCTGTTGGTGCTGCGGATGCACCACCTGGTGATCGACACCGTGTCCGCGATGATCCTCACCGAGGAGATCTCGGCCAGTTACCGGGCCGCCGCCACCGGTGCCGACATCAGCCTGCCGGTCGCCGACCCGCTGCCGTCGCCGCAGCCGGCCTCGGCGGAATCGCTGGCGTACTGGACCACGCTGCTGGCCGGTGCGCCACGTGAGCTGGAACTGCCCTATGACCACCCGCGCCCTTCGGAGCCGTCCGGTCGGGGCGCATCCGTAGGGGCGGAACTGGACGCCGAGCTGATGGCCTCGTTGCGGTCGGTGGCTCGTGAGAACCGGGTCACGCCGTTCACCGCGCTGCTGGCGGGATGGGCTCTGACGCTGCGGGCGTTGAGCGGCGAGTCGGACCTGGTGGTCGGCAGCCCGTTCGCGCACCGGATTGCGGGGGCCGAGCGGGCCGTGGGCTTCTTCGTGCACACGCTGCCGTTGCGGATCACGATCGAGGACGAGGCATCGTTCGCGGACGTGCTGAAGCTGGTGCGCGAGCGGCTGCTCGGCGCCCAGGAACACCGCGACGCCCCGCTACCGGAGATCGTGCGCGCCCTGGGCGGCAACCCGGACCCGCAGCGCAACCCGCTGTTCGACACCGTGGTCGTCTACGACAACGAGGCCACCTTCGAACTCGACCTTCCCGGCGTCCGCGCCAGCCTCCTCGACGTCCTGCCCGACCGCGCCCCGCTAGACCTGGTGCTGTTCCTGATCAATCTCGGCGACACCGTCCGCTGCCGCCTGAACCACACCCTCGACCTGTTCGAGCCGGACACCGCCGGCCACCTGCTGCAGACCTATGTCCAGGTCCTGTCCGCCGTCGTGGCCAACCCGCAGTGCCCCCTCGGCGACCTGGACCAGCTCACTCCGCACACCCTCGATCCGCGTGCCGACGTCCCGCGTGCCGACGTCCCGCCCGAGGCCTGGACCACGGGCGGACCGGCACCGCACGGCCCCATGCTGCTGCACCACGGCGTCCTCGATCGCCGGTCCGACGCTCCCGCGGTCGTCGACGGCGGCGAGGTGACCACCAGCGCCCAGCTGACCGCCCGCGCTGTCGCCGTGGCCGCGGCGATAGCGGAGCTCAGAGTGCCCGCCGCAACCCCGGTCGCCATCCTGCTGCCCCGCGGCGCGGACGCGGTAGCGGCCATGCTCGGCGCACTTGCCGCCGGGGTGCCGTACGTGCCGCTGGACCCGGAGCAGCCCACTGCCCGCCTCGGGCACATGGTCCGCAAGGCCAGGGCCGCCGCCGTCATCACCACTGCCGGTGCCGAGGTCCCCGGCGGCCTCCCGACCATCCTGATGGACCGGCTCGCCGAGCAGGCCGGGATCAGCGGCCACCCCCCCACCCCGGACGACCTGGCCTACGTCCTGTTCACCTCCGGCTCCACCGGCGAACCCAAGGGCGCACTGGTCGAGCACCGCTCCATCGCCAACACCATCGGCTGGTACACCCGAGACCTGGGCCTGACCGCTGCCGACCGGCTCTCGTGGTTCAGCAGCCCGGGGTTCGACGCCTCCGCGATCGAGGTCTGGCCCGCCCTCCGCGTCGGCGCGCCCCTGCACATCACCCCGCCCAGCCTCCGCTACGACCCGGCGCGGCTGCGGGACTGGCTGATCGACACCGGGATCACCGTCGCATTCCTTCCCACCCCGATGGGCGAGCTGCTGCTCGACCTGCCGTGGCCTACCGGGCCCACTGACGGCTCGGTCGCCCTCCGGCACCTGGTCGTCGGCGGTGACGCCCTGCACCGCAGGCCCCCGGCCGGGGCGCCGTTCCGGCTGTGGAACGTCTACGGCCCGACGGAGGCCGCTGTGGTGTCCACCTGGTCGCAGGTCACCGCCGACGGCGACGGTCCGCCCCCGATCGGCCGGCCGGTGCCGGGCACCTGGGTGCGGGTCGTGAACGACGCGGGCCGCCAGGTGAAGGTGGGCGAGCCCGGTGAGTTGCTGGTCGGTGGTGCCCAGCTGGCCCGCGGCTACGCCGAGCCGACCCCCGACCAGGCCGCCCGGTTCGTGGGCACCGGCGAGGACCGCAGGTATCGCACCGGCGATGTGGTCCGCTGGCGGGCGGACGGTGAGCTGGAGTTCCTGCACCGCAGCGACCAGCAGGTGCAGATCCATGGCTTCCGCGTCGAACCCCGCGAGGTCGAGCACCAGCTCGTCACCCTCCCCGGCGTGCGGGAAGCAGCGATCCGCGCCTGGACCGGCCCCGACGCCACGGTGCGGCTGGCCGCCTACGTGGTCACCGCGCCCGGAGCGACTGTCGCCGACCTGCGCGCGCGGTTGGCGACCCGGCTACCCGAGTACATGATCCCCGCGACCTGGCAGGTGCTGGACGCGCTGCCGCTGACCACCAACGGCAAAGTGGACCGGGCCGCCCTGCCCGAACCGACGCTCGGTACGCCCCGCCAGCCGGCGGCGGGCCGGCGCGGCGGGGTCGAGCAGCAGCTCGCCGCGGTGTGGGCGGCTGAACTCGGCGTGGACGCGGTGCTGCCGGATGCCACGTTCTTCGAGCTGGGCGGCCACTCGCTCACCGCGATCCGGCTGGTGAACCGGATCCGCGCCGAGCTGGGCGTGCGGCTGGACGTGGTGGACTTCCTACGCAGGCCGACCGTACGCCGCCTGGCGGCCCTGCTCGCCCCGCAGCTGGAGCCCTCCGACGTCGAGCTGGAGCCCTCCGACGTCGAGACCAGCGCCCCGGCCAGCCCCGGGCAGCAGCACGGCTATCGCCTCACCATGGCCAGCGACAACCCGAGCGTGCTGACGATCGCCACCCGCTTCGCCCTGCACGGCGAGCTGGACGTGCCGGCTCTGCATCGCGCGCTGACCGCCTTGATGCTCAGGCATCCGGCCCTTCGCACCCGGCTCCGCGAGGTGGACGGGGTGCTGCGCCAGCAGGTGATGATCGTGGACGAGGCCCCGCTGAAGGTCGTCGACGCCACCGCGGCCGACCTGGAGGCGCTGGTCCTGGCCGCTGCCGATGACGCCGCGGACATCACCGCGGCGGCTACCTTCCGGGCCACGTTGTTCACCATCGCCGACTGCCGCGCCGAGCTCCTGCTCACCGTCCACCATGCCGTCGTCGACGGCTGGTCCCTGGGCATCCTCATCCACGATCTGGGTGAGCTGTACCGGGCAGAGGTCACCGGCGACACGCCCGACCTCCCGGAGCTGACCGCCACCTATATCGACTACACCGACTGGGAGTCGGCCTACCTCGCCGACCCCGCCACCCGGACCGCCGTGCGGGAATGGGCCGACCACGTCAAGGCTGTCGGTGCCCGCCCCCTGCTTTTCCCCACCGACCGCCCGCGCGGCGAATCCCTCACCGGCAACGGGGCCGTCCACAGCGTCACCCTTCCGCCAGGATCGGCCACCGCGATCGACGCGGTAGCGGCCCGCGAAGAAGCCACCACCTTCGCCGTCCTCGTCGCCGCGTTCGCTGCCCTGGCCCACGAGGTCACCGGCACCTCGACGACCACCTTCGTGTCTGGAGTGGCCAACCGCCCCGAATCCCGCTTCGAGAACGTCGTCGCCTGCTTCACCCACTCCTCGTGGGTGGTGGTTCCGGTTGCCGGACCGGCCAGCTTCACCAGCCTGGTCGCCGCCGCCCGCGACGCGATCTGGCAACGCATCGCGCTGCAGTCCGTTCCGGCACCGATCCTCAACGAGGTCGCCGGCGGCCCCTTCGCAGGCAACCCGCCCAGAGTCCTGTTCGGCTTCTACAACACCGCGATGCCCAGCCTCACCCTGCCCGGCACCGTCGACTCCCCGCCCGTCGATGTCGGCCTCCCCGTCGCCCGGGCCGAACAAACCTGGGGCATCGACGTCACCCCGGACGGCACCCTGACGCTCACCCTCGAATACGCCACCGAGCTCTTCAACCCGGAAACCGTCGCCGTCTGGGCAAACCGCTTCATCGAGATCCTTACCGCCGGCGTCGCCGACCCGGACAGCAAGCCCTGGCACACCCCGTGACTGGAACATTCCGGGTATAGCGTGATCTCATGTGGCGAGACAGCCTGAAATCCCGCTCCGGTGAGGGAGACCGTGCCGCCCGATAACGCGCCGCGACGGCTTCCGGCGACCGTAACCGCCGCTGCCGGCCAGCAGGACGGCGAGCTGGACGCGTGGCTGACCGGCTCCGCCGCCAAGGCCGTCCGCTACTGCGATGACATCTACTTTCGCGAGTCGTGGAAGCAGGCCTGCGAGCTGCTGCCCGATCCGGCGCTGACTCTGCGCGCGAACACCTACGTCCTGATCAAACCGGAGACGGTGGCAACCGGGCGGGTCGAACAGTTGCTGGAGCTGATCCGGGATCGGGGCTACCTGCTGCTCGACGTGCTTCCCGTGGTGCTGGACCGGTACCGGACCCGCGCGCTGTGGCAGTACCAGCTGAACGCGGCGCCGTTGGCGACGCTGGCCACCGTGGATCTGATTGTCTCCTGCGGGCCCTCGGCGATCGCACTGCTCGCCGAGGAGCCGGCCGCCCGGCAGCCCGGCGTGTCGGCCAGCCAGCGGCTGAGCGCGATGAAGGGCGTCTCGTTCGGAAGTCGCCGGCCGGATGACATCCGCACGCTGCTGGGGGCTGTCACCAGGATGTTCAGCTATCTGCACGTCCCGGACGAGCCGGCCGACCTGGTCCGCGAACTCGGGATCTGGTTCGACCACACCGCCAGGCACCGGGTCTATCGCAGGTTGGCCGGCGCCGGCGGCGACGTCGCACCCCGGCCGGCGATCGCGGAGGTGGCACGGCGGCTGGAAGGCGACACCGGTGTCATCGACCTCGACCTGGACCGGGCCCTCGACACCGTGGCGCGCACCGTCGCGGCGCAGGATCGGCCGCGGCTGCGGCAGGTGCGCAACTGGCTCTCGGGAGAACCGGAGGACGCGACGTTGCTGGACGTGGTGCGCTGGTTGAGCGGCCTGACCGACGTCCCTGCCTGGACCCGGGCACTCATCGCCGCTCATCTCGTGCAAGGCGAATCGCCGGAGCGCGCCCCGTTGCTGTAAGGGTGCCGCGCGGGCCGATATCCGGTTCGCGCCTTTCGGGCGGCAGCTATGTTGTCATCAGGACTGCACGAGGAGGCGGCATGGAGGGCGTGAGCGCCGCCGACGGCCGCTTCGCCGTCCTGGTCGCCGATCAGGGCCTCGGCGCGATCGTGGTCATCGCAGACGCCATGCGAAGCCTCGGCTACCGACCCGCGCTGATCACCGGGCCGGCCTCGGACGATCAGCTGGCTGCCTGGCGCAAGCACCACGACGTCATCGAGGTGGTGGACGACCCCTACAGCGAGGAGACGCTCCAGGTGGCTGCTCGCCGGATACCGGGCCCGCTGGCGGGGTTGTTCTCCTGCTTCGACGGCTGCGTGCTGCCCGCCGCACTCGCCGCCTCGGCGTTGGGACTGCCGCACTGCGACGCCGCGGCGCTGCGGCGGGCCCGTAACAAGTACGAAGCGCGGGTACGGCTGCGAGAAATCGGCGTCGACCGGGTGGCGGCAGCACTGGTCGGCATCGACGGTGATCTGGCCGCGGTCGAGCAGGCCGTGGGCCCGTACCCCTTGATCGTCAAGCCGGTCAACGGCATCGCCTCACATCTGGTCGTCAAATGCGACAGCCGCCGGGAATTGCAGGCCGCGCTGCACCGGCTGCACGACAGCGTGAGTAACGACCTGGCCGGGATGTACTCCCATCCGATCGGGCTCGGCGAGGGCGGCCACACCGATCCGAGTTCGGAGTTTCTCGTCGAGCCGTTCCTGGCCGGCCCGGAGTACTCGGCCGAACTCGTGGTCAGCCCGCACGGCGTGTCCCGGATCGTGCTGCTGGAGAAGCTGATGGTCGATGACGCGTCGTTCTTCGAGACGGGATACCTCAGCGTGGAGGACCCCGCGGTCAGCGAACCGATATGGGAGTTCATCGAGGCGGCCGTCACCGGTATCGGGCTCGACTCCGCGGTGTGCCACGTCGAGGTCATCGACACTGCCGAGGGTGTCTCGCTGGTGGAGATCAACGCCGGCCGGCCGGGCGGCGGGCTCATCACCACCTTGGCCCGCGGAGCGGTCGGGCGCGACGAGATGATCGAAACGGTGCGCGCGGCGCTGTATTGCTGGTCGCCGGAGCACGTGCGGCCGGAGTACCCGCTGCCGGCCGGCATGGTGATCAGCTACCCACCCGGCCCCGGCGTGATCGAGCGCGTCGAGGGAGTCGAGGAGTGCCGTCACATCCCCGGGGTGGTCTCCGTGTCATCGCTCCTGCATCCCGGCGACGTGGTGAACACCATGGACCGCGAGAGCTTCGGCGTGGTCGCGGTGACCGCTGGAGTGGGCTCGGACGGCGTGCGCGAGATCCATCGGCAGATGCTGGAAAGGATCGAATACGTGCTGGGAACCCGGTGAGGGACACAGTGCACCAATACCCTGGAAATGTCGGGCAGAAGCGATTGTCAACACCGGAGTCCGAGCTGTAGCTTTAGCACACACACTCCCTACCTTGTGAGGTTGCCATGATCCTTACCCCGCAGACCAGCCGTGTTGACCAGAAGACCATCACGGCTCCCGCAGTCCTCGTGCCTTCGGCCATCGAGAAGATGCTGGTCAAGCGCCAGGAAGTTCAGCTGGCCAAGTTCCGTACCACCTGCACCGACTGCGTCCCCAACCTGTAATCTTTTTCGATCCAATCGAACGCAGCACGATTGGGCGCGCCGCTGACGGCATCGAACGTCAGGTGCGCGCCCAAGCTGATTTCGGCCGTCAGTCGGTACTACTGGCGGTAGATGGCGTGGGGTTGGCGATCGCCGAGCCATGTTGGCCCGGGGCTCGCTGCGAGTCGCTGGTGACGACCTTCCCCAGCGTGTCCACGACCGCCTGGCTCACCGCCTTGACCGGCGCGGGCCCGGAGCGGCATCTGGTTCCCGGCATGGTGTTCCAGCTCGACGGCTCGCCGGTAGTGGCGGTGGACGACGGTCCGGCGCATCTGGTCGGGCCGGTCGAGTCGGTGTTCAGCCGATTGCACGCCGCCGGCGTCAGATCGTCGGTGATTCCCGGGATGATCGCCGACTACCCAGGTCCCTGGTCGCGTGCGCTCTGGCAGGGCGCGGGCATCGTGCCGTCCACTCGACCGGCTGCCACGCCGCCCGACCCCAGGGTCACCGCGAGCCAGGCCGTCGCCGACGTCGACGCGGTACTCGCCACTGGCGTCAGCCTCGTCACCGCCTACGTCGACATCGACACCGCGGTGCACCAGGAGGGCTACACAGACCGGGTCCGGCAGGCCCTGGCGATTCTGGACTCCGCCGCGATCCGCTGGCGCAGGCAGGACGTTCTCACGATGGCGCTGTCTGACCACGGCGCTACCGCGGTTCATCCGGATGCCGCGATCGCGCAGCGCTGGACGGCGGTGGCCGACTCCGGCCTGTGCGATCCGGTCAGCGGCGGTGCCGGCCGGGTGCGATGGCTACACTCCTGCCCGGGGCAGCACCAGCGGCTGCTCCGGATGGCCCGGGACGCCCTCGGTGAGGTCGCCTGGGTAGCGAGCAAGTGGGAGGTCGCGCAGCGCGGGTTGTGGCCGGCTTCGGATAGCCTGCTGCAGCGGGTGGGCGACGTGGTGGCCATCGCGATGGCTCCCACCTTCCCGGTGCCGCAGGAGGACATGTGTTACGAGCACGGCTCGATAAGCCCGATGGAAATGTTGGTCCCGTTCGCGGTCTGGTGAGGTAGGAGCACAGATGCCAAAAGCAATCCTTCGTGACAAGGTCGGTGGGGTCACGCCTCTGCCGGCCGAGACCGGGCAGTCCCTGGTGGACGTCCTCCGGCTGGCCGGCGTGCCGCTCAACGCGGTGATGACCCAGGTGAACGGGGAACTGGTCAGCGAGGACAGCGTGCTGCTCGGCGCCGACGACGTGGTCGAGGTGTTCCAGGTCCGCCACTACGACATGAGCGTCACCCGTGCGCCGTCCCAGCGCAAGTACGCCGCGGTCAAACCGGTCTACACCAAGTCGATCCTGTTCGACGACAAGGGCGACCTCGAGGTGCGCAGCGAGCAGTTCGACCGGGACAGCTACCCCAAGTACGTGGAGACGGTCTTCGTCGAGTCGGTGATCTCCAGCCAGACCATCCGGGAGGGCGACCGGATCGTGCTCGGCCTGTCCGGCGGCCGGGACTCCATCGCGCTGCTCAAGCTGCTGGAGCAGACCCGGGACCGGCTGCCCGACTTCTCGCTGACCGCGCTGACCGTGACCGGCCTGCCCGACTGGGAGGAAAGTGCCACCTTCCAGGCCGCGGTGGACGCCTGCGAGCGGCTGGGCATCGAGCACGTCATCGCCACCGCGGAAAACGTCGAGGACGTGTTCTCGCTGAAGGTGCCGTTCATCGATGCGATGACGCAGGTGGTGGCCAGCGACCGCTCCGCCAGCATCATGGTCATCGCCCACCAGGTGCTGCGGCGGCTGATCGAGATCGAAGCCGGCAAGCGCGGCGTGACCGACATAGCGTGGGGCTTCAACGCCGATGACCTGCTCGCCAGCCTGGTCACCTGGTGGATGAGCGGCTTCCGGATGGGTGGCCTGCCGGTGCGCCAGCTCGGCGACGTCCGTTACACCTTCCCGCTGTACCGGATCACCAAGAAGGAACTCACCCTCTACCTGCAGCTGACCGAGCCGGACTGGAACCGCCAGGGCGCGCCCGGCCGGTTCACCACCGGGCCCGACGAGCGCTCGATGGCCTACTCCATCGCCGACCACCTGCTGGGGCTGTGGCCCGGGGCCGACTACTACGCCTTCAACGCGTTCGCCAACATGCAGAAGTACCAGCAGCCCCTGGCCACCGAGCAGTGCAGCATCTGCGGCGGTGCCTTCATCCCACAGGCCGGCTATCCGGGCCCGAAGAACCTCTGCGACGTCTGCGACGTGTTCTCGCGCATGGAACTGGTTCGTGCCAGACGATGACTCGACGGCCGAGCCGTGGTACCGGACCTACTTCGGCCCGTCGTTCTGGGCGCTCGTCGAGCAGGAGTACACAGCCGAACGGACGGCTGCCGAGGTTCGCTACCTGCATGAGGTGCTCGAGGAGTGCGCGCCCGGGCGAAGGGTGCTCGATCTAGGCTGCGGTACCGGGCGGCACTCGAGCGGGTTGGCCGCCCACGGCTTCCAGGTGACCGGCATCGACGTCTCCCCGTCGGCTCTGGAGCGGGCCCGGGCCCAGCACGGCGGCGAGCACGGGCTGAGCTTCGTCCAGCACGATGTGATGACCGCCCAGCCGTGGCCGGTCGACGAGGTCGACGCCGTGATCCTCGTCCAGGGCCTGGGCTGGGGCACCGACGCCGACCAGCGCCGGCTGTTGGGCCGGATCCGGCATTGCCTGGCGCCCGGCGGCGTCCTGGTGCTCGACCTGTCCAACCTCGCCTCGATCCTGCGAAACTTCCTCGCCACCTGGCAGGTCTCCTCCGAGCACGGCTCGTTCGCCATCCGGCGTCACTACGTCGCAGAGACCGGCCGGATCGAGGGATGGTTCGAACACCAGCCTGCCGGGGGCACCGCGATCTCGCTCTGGCAGTCCATCCGGGTGTACCTGGTGGAGCAGGTGATCAGCCTCGTCAAGCAGTGCGGATTCACCGTGGAGGCGATGCACGCCGAGTTCGACCGTGGCCAGCAGGTCACGATGGACTCCCGGTACGTGCAGCTGGTCTGCCGGGCGGTCGCCCTGCCGCCGGGCAGTCTCGCGCTGGTCAGGTCGACTCGCGCGCCGGGCCCGGCGCTGGACCTGCACTGGACTCCGGACGAGGCGGAGTTCCTCTGCCCGACGACGCAGGAGCTTTGGCAACAGTGGTGGCCCGCGACGGCGGCCGAGCAGCTGGAACTGGTCGGCGACTACGGCTTGGGTGACCCGTACGGCGGTCACCGGAGCGCCGGGCTGCTCTCCACTGCCCACGGGGTCGATCTCGACGCCGGTTGCATCACCTTCGGAGCCGGTGTCACCCAGCTGCTCGCGGCTCTTGCCACGCTCGCCGACGGCGGCCCGGTGGCCACCGCTGCGTTCGGCCATCCGGACCTGGCCGAGTGGGCCAGGGCAAACGGCTCGGACGTGCTGGTGGTGGACGGCTGGGCCGACCTCGATCCCGTCCGGTCATGCTCGCTGGTCGTGCTGGACCGGCCCGGCGCGGTAGGTGAGATCCAGGACGGGGACGAGCTGGCGCGCCTGTGCACCCGGCTGAGCAGTACCGCGGTGGTCGTCGTCGACGAGAGCTACGCCAACTACCTCGGCCCGAACGCCTCGGCGGTGCCGGTCACCGCCGACGTCGACAACCTGGTGGTGGTGCGCGGCTTCTCCAAGGGCTACTGCCTCGGCGGCCTGCGGGCCGGCTACGCGGTCTGCTCGGCAGCGCTGGCCGAGCAGGTCAGGACGCGCGCCGTCCCGATGGCGGTGGCCACTGCGTCGCTGGAGTTCGCGCTGCGGCTGATCGCTGCCGGCGACATCTTCGGACCGCTGCGCGACCGGATCGCCGAGGTCGCACCGGTGGTGCGCACGGCGCTCCAACGCCTCGGGGTGGAGACCTCGAGCTGCCATCCGGCACTGCCGTGGCTGGTGGCTCAGGACCCCGCGGCGGCCTCGCAGGTGCTCGGGCGGGCCGGCATCAGCCACAAGAGCTTCCGACCGGCCGGGGGAGGCGGGGCGAACCTGGTAAGGCTGGCCCTGCCGCTGTCCGAGGCCAGGCTGCAGCGCTTTCTCCAGGTGATGCAAGGGTGATCCTCGCCGAGGCCCTCGACACGGCGACCGCTGCCTTCGACCGCGCGCACGTGGCGCAGCTGATCCGCCGGATCAGCGAGCTCGACCGGTTCCCCGCCTCCGCGGGGCTGGACAGCGCCGCCGAGTTGGTGGCCGAAGCGGCCGAGGCGGCCGGTGTGCGGAACGTCGAGGTGCTGCGCTGGCCGGTAGCGGGCGAGCGGCAGCGCTGGTGGACGTTCGGGGCTCCGGCGTCCTGGACTCCGGGCCCGTCCCGGCTGAGCTGGCGCGGGCGGGTGCTCGTGGATTACCCGCGCGACGCCTTCGGCCTGGCGGTGAACTCGGCTGCCACCGTCGGCGACGGCCGGGCCGCGCTGGTGCGCGGTCGCTCGGCGCCCTGGCGCGACGCGGTGGTGCTCGTCGAGGAGCCGGTGGTGGGGCCGCCGTTGCTGCGTGACATCGAGCTGGCCGGCGCCCGGGGTGTGGTCTGCAGCCCCGATTGGCCGGCCGAGGGCGAGCAGGACTGTACGCGGCGGGTGGAGTTGCCGCCCGGTGCCGGCATCTTCGCCTTCAGCGTCCGTGCCTCGGTGATGCGCGACCTGCTCGCCGGTCATCGGGTCGGCGACCAGGTCGAGGCGACGGTGCGGGCGGACACCGGCGGCACCGCGATGCCGGTGGTGACCGGCGTCGTCCCGGGCTTGGACCCGGGCCTCGGCGAGGTGGCCTTGCACGCCCACCTGGACCATCCGCGCCCCAGCGCCAACGACAATGCCTCCGGAGTGGTGGCCTGCCTGCAGGTCGCCCGGGCCCTGGCGCGACTGCCCGGACGCAGGCGTGGCGTCCGCTTCCTCTGGGGTCCGGAGTTCGCCGGCTCGGCGGCCTACCTGCACGACGTGGTGTCGGCCGGCACGCTGCCGGACGTGGTGGCGCTGCTCAATCTCGACATGGTGGGGGAGCACGAGCGCAACACCGGTGGGTTGCTGAACGTCGAGCACAGCCCGCTCGACAGGCCGGATGTCGCGTCGGCCGCGGTCCGGATGGTGCTGGACAGCCTGCCGGGGCCCAGAAGGACCTATGCCGGCGCGCGGGCGGTGCCAGCGGTGCCGTGGGTCCCGGTGCCGTTCGTCGGCGCGTCGGACCACCTGCTCTACCTGGACCGGGCCGGGTCGGTCTCGGCCACCAGCCTCAGCCACCATCCCGACCGCTACCGGCACTCCTCCTGCGACACCGCCGACCGGGTGGACCTGGACCGGCTGCTCGCGATCACCAGCTGCGCTGCCGTGGCCGTCCAGCTGCTGGCCGGCGGTCCTGACACCGGCCAGCTCGTGCTGGCCTGCATGTCGGCCAGGTACAGCGATCTGCTCGACGTCGTGCGGGCCGCCCGGTCCGGGGCAGCCGAGGAGCAAGCCGGCCGGATCGAGCCCGCCGCGGCCGGCCGGGCGCACCGCCGGTTGGCCGCCGTGCTGTCCGGCGGGGACCGCGACCTGAGGTGGATCGCCGAGCTTGCCGGTGCCGAGCCCGATCGGGTGGCCGGCTTCCGCGACAGCCTTCGAGTGGTCGCGACGTCCCTGGCGCCGCTGCTGCCGCCGGCCGGCGGCAGTGGCCGGCCTGCCGGACCAGCGCTGAGCCGATGCTGGAACGGGCCGTTCAACCTGCTGGCTGCTCTGGAAGCTGTGGACGAGCGAGCCAGGCAACGCGCCTGGGACGGCATCGGGCAGGACCGGGGGGCTGGTTACGCGAGCCTGGTGGCCCTCGCGCTGGCAGTCGACGGCGAGCGCGACCTGGACGGCGTGGTCGAGGTCGCGGCCTTCTCCAGCGGCCTGCCGATGTCGGTCGAAGGCTCGCGCGGCTGGCTGGAGGCGCTGCTGGACGCGGGCTGGTTGACGCTCGGGGAGGCGCGGTGATCACGACGAGCGTCTATCGCGATATCGCCGACGTTCCCGCCGACGAATGGGATCTTGTGGTCGAGCGCACCGGCGCGCCGGTCTTCTACCGGCATGCCTACCTGAGCGCGCACGCCCGCACCGCGGTGGTGCCCGGGCAGGCTCAGGTCCTGGTGATGGCGCGCGACGGCAACGGCGATCCGGTGGCGATCTGCCCGGCGAGCCTGCAGTCGCCGAGCGACCCGCTGGGCGCCCTGACCCAGCACATCGACGGCTATCACCCCGAGGACCGCTCGCTGCTCAGCCACAACTGGCAGTGTTACGACACCCGGCTGCCGGCCACCGATGACGGCGCGCCGCCGCGGATCGTCGAGGCGTTGCACGAGGTGGCGGTCGAGGCCGGCGCCTCCTGGTTCGGCTTCGTCAACGTCGCCGCCGGGCCGCAGCTGGCCGCGCTCGCCGCCGCCGGATTCGACGTTGCCGAGGTGGACGAGCGGTTCTGCCTGGACCTTCGCGGCATCGCGACGATCGAGGACTTCCTGGAGCGGCTCAGGCCGAGTGCGCGACGCAACCTGCGCCGGTACGCGCTGCGCGCGCGGGAATGCGGTGTCACCGTCGAGAACCTCCCCGTGCGCGACGTCGACCTGGACGAGGCGGTGACGCTGATCAGGCAGACGGCGGCCCGGCACGGTACCGCCGACTTCTATCGCGACGGCCCGTTCCAGGACTTCCTGCGCAGCCTGGGCGAGCTCGTCACGACGATCAGGATCAGCGACGCGGATCGGCTGCTGGCGGTCGGCTTCTGCCTGCCCGACCGCGATCGATTCCATATGTGGACTTGTGGTGCGGTGTACCAGCACGATGCCGCGTTCAGTCCGTACGGCCTGCTGTTCCTGGAAACGGTGCGATCCGCGCTTGCCAGCGGTCGCCCGACTCTGGAAGGCGGCCGGCGCAACCGGGAATACAAGGAGCGACATGGCCTGCACCGGGTCCCGCTGCATGCGGCCATGCTTCGGTTAGGTTGAACCGCACCCGGACGGGTTGCCAGGGGGAGGCGTCATGAACGGTGCGGTCGACTCGGTGGTCAGTGGCCTGCCGGAGCAGGTACGGCACCGGATCGCCCAAGCCGGGCTCACAGCTCAGGACCTGCGGGCGGTGCTGGACTGGCCGGCCACGGACGGGCTGATCTTCGCCGGGTCGCTCGCCGACGGCACCGGCCGTCGCGAGTCGGATCTGGACTTCGTCGTGCTGCACGAGGGCGAAGGCCGGTTTCCCGATCTGATCGCCGACCGCGGCTTCGAGCCGGCCGAAGTCACCAGGTCCAGTTTCGTCGACCGGCTGCTCACGGTCGTCGGCGGAATCGAGTTCGACATCTGGGTGGTGGACCGCGAGCAGGCTTCACCGTTGCGGCAGGTGCTGGCCAGTTCGGTTACCCCGCAAGGGGAACTGCTGAGCCTGCCCGGACTGCAGTACCTGGAGATGAAGTTGCTGACCCGGCTCTACAACCCGACGGTGCTGCGGTTGGCGGCAACCGTCGAGTCATGGCGGCAGGCCTTGCGGGTGTCCGCGCTTCCGGTCATCAAGATCGCCGGCGGCCTGGTCGGCTGCCTCAGCTTCCTGGAGGATGCCTGGAGCATCGGCAACCTCGCCGCCGGCGACGGCCGGGTCGAGGGCGGGGGCGGAGTCCGGGTCGAGGACCCGTTCGGCACGGTGATCGCCGCTCGCAGCGCCGCTGAGCAGTTGGTGCAGGCCGCCCTGGCATCGGCCGGTGTGCTGACCTGGGACCTGCGGTATGCCCGGGCGCACCGGGACCGGATCGCCGCCTCCGGTGCGGAGTTGCCGATGCCGCTGCGCGAGTTGGAGAGCCTGCTGCTGCCGGCGGCCGACATCGACCCCGACCGCTACGCGCGCCAGGTGATGGGCTGCCTCGCAAGCTACGTGGCGGGGCTGGGCAGCGCACCGGAGCAGGCCGCTCTGGACTACGTCCGCACGTTCGCCGTGGAGCGGTTCGCCCTGAACCTGCCGTTCCTCTGAGCCGGGCCGCCCGGGTCCGAGGCCACCCCCCACAGCGCCGGTGCCAAGCCCAGGATGCAGGCCGCCCCCATGATCAACCAGGTGGCTCGGCCCAGCTGGGCCCAGAGCGCGACGCCGACGACGGGGCCGATCGCCGTGCCGATGCCGATCATCGCGTGCGCCGCTGCCACATACCGGCCACGCACGCTCGCCGGCCGGCCCTTGCCCGGATAGGCGAAGATGCTGGGACCATGGATGATCTCGGCAACCGACCACATCAGGGTGCCGATCAGGAAGACGGCCACCCCGCCGGGTAGCGCGTACATCGCCAGACCGCAGCCCATCAGCGGAAATCCCACCGAGATGATCCGGCTGATGGGCTGATGCTGCGTCAGCTTGGTCATCAGCAGTTCGAAGCTGATCACGACGAAGCCGTTCAACGCCACCATGGCGCCGTACCAGAACGTGCTCAGCCCGGCGTCGCGCATGCTCAGCGGCAGCGTGCTCACGTACTGGACGTAGACCATGCAGTTGATGAGCATGGCGATGATGTATGCCACGTACCGGTGATCGGCGAGCACCACCCGGTAGCCGGTGCTGGCCGGTTCAACCGGCTCGGCGTCGCGGCCGGCACCGGCCGCACCGCCGGTGGACCTGTCAGGGGCCGGCGGGCGCTTGCGGGGCAGTGCCAGCAGGACGATCACGGCGTAGCCGAGGGACGTGACCGCCTCGCCCCAGAACAGCATCTGGTAGGAGACCGCGACCAGAGCGGCACCGATCAGCGGCGCCACCGTGGTGCCGAGGTTGAGCGCCAGCCGGTAGATGGCGAAGATCATGACCTGGCGCTGCTGGGGGATCATCTCGGCGAGCAGGGCCGCTGAGGCCGGCCGGTAGAGCTGGCTCAGCGCACCCACCAGTGCAGCGGTGCCCAGCAGGCCCGGATAGCTGCCCACATAGAGCATCACGATCAGCAGCGCCGCGTTGCCGATCATGCCGATGGCGATGGTGGAACGCGGTCCCAACCGGTCGGTGAAGCTGCCTCCAGCGATCACTCCGAACACCGAGCCGGCCCCGTAGACACCGAGCGCGACACTGGCCTGGACGTCGGAGAAGCCCCGATGGGTCATGAACAGCACCAGGAATACCTGCAGGAAGCCGCCCAGCTTGTTCACCCAGACACCGAACAGCAGGGCCCGGACCTCCATCGGCGACTCGTGGAAAGTCAGCCAGATCCCGGTGGCTCCACCTTCGGCGGGCTCGACCGCTGCCGGCGCTCCGGCAGGGTCCGCCGACCCGTCGGGTCCCGCCCCAGCCTCGGTCATATCAGCCTCCAGACGCTGGCTGGCCAGGGCCGTGAACAGAGAAAGGATGGTACCTCGTCAGGGTAATAACCAGATTCCGCAGAAACCGCCCGATCGTGCCTGCGCCCGGCGCTCAGCCGTCCCGGGGCGTCCCGGCCATAACGGCGACCGCCTGCTCGACCTGCGCCTCGGTGACGATGGGGACGACCACCGCCAGGAACGCGCCGACCGGCGTATTCAGCACCAGCATCCGCCCGGTGTCGTAGACCGTGATCCCGTCGGAGCCATCGGCCGGCTGATCAGACACCTGCCGGCCTGACATCGCCGGGTCGTCGACCTCCAACGGCACCAGCGGCAGGCTTATCCCGGTCGCGAGCTGTCGGCCGGCCGGGCGGTGGTTGAGCAGGGTCGCCGCCCGGCCGGCCCAGGCCAGCATCCGGTCGCTGACCTCCTCGGGATTCGTTTCGTCCTCCAGCCGGGAGCCGAGCAAGTCACGGCCGAAGGCGATGCCCGCCGCCCGGACGGCCTGCCCGACGCCGGCGGGGCGCATCATCGGATACGCATGCGTGACGGTCCGGAAGGTGTTCGGCGCGCGGCGGCGCATCCGCAGCCAGCGGTTGCCCTCGCGGTCCACGTCGTCCGAACCGGTGTCGCGGGCTGCGGCCAGTTCCCACCCCAGCGCGTGCCGCCGCGCCAGGTCAGTCAGCCAGGCCTGGTCGGAGTCGTCCAGCCGGGCCAGCACGGCGCGGGCGTCGAGCCGGTCGCGCAGCCGCAGCCGGGGCCGGTCCACCATCTCGGCGATCAGGATGGCGGCGGCCCAGCGGCGCCCGGGCACCCCGACCCCCCGGACGGTCTCCTGGTCGTCCCAGAGCTCGGCGTCCCAGGGCAGCACCGAATGGCTGTGGAAGATCATGCCGGCGCAGTTCAGCTCTACGTCGTTGCCCTTGTCGTCCTGCACCACGATCACGGCGAACCAGCGCCCGTCGCGACGCGCGACGGTGGCGGCATACAGCTGATAACCGTGGTTCGCCAGCGCGGTGACCGCCCGCCATCCGTCGGCAACGGTCGGCAGCACCAGGTCGAGATCGTCCATCTGCCGCTGGTAACCGGCCGGTTGCAGATGCTCGTAGCCGAAGCCCTTGATAACCAGGAACGGCACTCCGGCCGACCGCAGCGCCTCGTCCACCTGCTGCAACTGCGTCACCGCGCGGGCGTGGTTGCCCCGGCGCAGCGCCACCCGTTCGGCGACCAGGCCGCTGCACGCCGGCGCGGCCAGGAACTGGTCGGCCATCGGCAGCAGCACCTCCTGCTCCTCGGCCACCAACGCCAGCCGATCAAGGGTGGCCGGGTCGGCCGAGTCCAGATCGCCCGGCCGCAGCAGGGCATTCCACAGCCGCTGCCGGTCCGACAGCTTCGTCCCGCTCATCGCACGCCCTCCATCTTGTCGACTGCGGGCCCGGTGTCCGACAAACCGCTCCCGGGCCCCGCCACTAGACCAGCCCCGCCCTACGCGTCGCCCAGCTCTGGGCCACGCGCAGGGAACCTATCGCTGCCACCAGCCACACCGAACCCACCAGCACCTCGCCGAGCAGCGGCAGCAGCGCATCGGCGGCATGCCCGAGCGCCAGCTGGCGGCAGCCCCGGACGCCGTTTCCCAGGGGCACGAAGTGGCTGATGAGCGCCCACCGACCGGTCGGTTCGTGCGGCAGCACCGCGCCGGACAGCAGCGTCAGCGGGACGATCAGGCTGCCGCTGAGCAGGTTGCGGGCGTCCGGCCAGAGCAGTGCTACCCCGGCCAGGGCCATCGCCAGGCAGGTCGAGCTGTAGGCCATCGCCACCGCGAGCACCGGCAGCAGGAGCGAGGACGGGCGCAGCAGCCGGACTTCGGGAAGGTAGGCGAACACCGCCACCAGCGCTGTGGTGCTCGTCAGGCCCCCGTCGACCAGCCGTTCGACGGCCCGTCCGAGCATCGAGGGGACCAGCCCGGCCGGCGAGACGACGAGCAAGCCCGCGGTGCCCAGCGCGCGCTCCATGGTGGCCAGCGGGATGGCCAGTACCGCACCGGTGGCCGCCGAGGCGCATGCGGCGCCGATCGCGATCCGGTGCGCCACCGACTCGCTGCCCACCAGCAGCCCCACCGACGCCAGGAAGGCCGCCTGGGCCAGTACCCGGATCAGCCAGCCACCGGCGTAGGTGTACCACCGGTACGTCGAGCGAAAGTCCCGCCAACCGATAACGGCGGCGAACCGGAAGGTCGCGAACAGGCTGGCGACCTCGTCGATCGGTTTGTCGGACGTCGGCCGGTCAGACGCCATCGAAGGCTCCCGTGGCCTGAACGCGCCGGATCGCCCAGCGCAGCATTGCCCAGGCCAGCAACCAGGTGATCGCGGCCAGTCCACCGGCGGCCAGCGCCGGCAGCAGTACCCCGCCGGCAGACCGCCCGGTGGCCACCGCGAACAGCTCCATCACCCACGACAGGAAGAAGAACCGCCCGGGCACCCGGACCCAGATCGGCCAGGCGCGCAGTGGCGCGAGGACGCCCCCGAGCACGTACGCCGGAAAGGTCATCGCGTTCTGCCATGGACGGGGGTTGGAGGTCAGCAGGAACACGGCGCCGAAGAAGTAGGTCGCCCCGGCCATCGCCCCGCTCAGCAGAATCACGGTGCCCGCCAGCACCCACGGCCGGTCGATGCCCAGGTCGATGTGGAAGAACAGCACCGCCACCACGCCGGCCTCGACCAGCCCGACCAGCCCGAGTAGCGAGATGGCCAGCACCCGCCCGAACATGGCCCGGGCCACTGACACCGGCGTGACCAGCAGCGGCGCGAACGTCCCGGTGAAGCGCTCCTCGTCGATCAGGTCGCCGCCGGAAAAAAGCGCCAGGGACCACACCGAGGTCACGTAGCTGGCCAGCACTCCGACGACCGCCAGATCGCGCCGGCCGGTCTGGGCGAGCATCGTCAGGTACAGCACCGCCGAGAACGGCACCAGGGCCAGCAGTTGCAGATCGTCCAGCCGGCGAAGGCTGATCAGCATTTGTAGCCGCAGCCCGGCGAGCAACACGCTCACGGGGCGGGCACGTCGAAGAGCGCGAGATAGGCGTCCTCGACCGAGGCCGGAGCGACGCCGAGCCGGTCGGCACCGGCCGCCTGGGCCTGGGCCGACAGCTCAGCGGCGTGCTCCTTGTCGTCCAGGCCGAACCGGGCAGTGCCGCCCGGACGCAGCGAGAAGGTGAGCACCCCGGCCAGCTCCGCCAGCTCCCGGTACCGAGCTTCCGACAGGCCACCGACGTCGACCGAGACCCGGACCCGGGACGGGATCTCCAGCTCACCGGGCGCGCCGCGCAGCAGGATCCGGCCGCGCGAGACCAGCAGCACCTGGGCGCACAGCGCCTCGGCCTCGGCCGTGTCGTGCGTGGTCAGCAGGATGGTGACGCCACGGGCGGACAGGTTCACCACGATCTCGTGCAGCGAGTGGATGCCGATCGGGTCCAACCCGGTGGTCGGCTCGTCCAGGAACAGCACCCGGGGGTTGCCGACCATGCCGCGGGCCAGGTGCAAGCGTTGCTTCATGCCGCGGGAATAGGTGGAAACCCGGTCGCCGCCACGGTCGGCGAGGCCGACCAGTTCGAGCAGCTCAGCCGCCCGCCGGCTCGCCGCCGCCCGCCGCAGCCGGAACAACGAGCCCCAGTACTCCAGGTTCTCGCTACCGGTCAGCCTCGGGTACAGGCCCCGGTCGCCACCCAGCACGACCCCGATGTTGCGGCGGACGTCCGCCATCTGGGTGACCACGTCGAAGCCGGCCACCGTGACAGTGCCCCGCTCGGCCCGCAACATGGTCGAACACACCCGTACGAGCGTCGTCTTGCCCGCCCCGTTCGGGCCGAGCACGCCGCAGATCTGCCCCGGCGGCACCTCGAGGGACACCTCGTCCAGCGCCCGGCGCAACTTGGCGCCACGGCCGAACTCCTTCACGACCCCGTGAACGGCAAGGGCGGGCTCAGGCATCACACACGATCTGGCGGCCGGCGAAACGGGCCGCCGGGCTCTCGGCTGGCGTCACAACAAAGCAGGCCGGCGCCCAGCTGGCCAGGTCGCCGGTGGTGTCCGTCGCGAGAAACTGTGTCCGGCCGGTGGCGAACCCCCGCCCGGCGACGTTCTCACACAACTGGAACCACCGCCCGACCAGTCGCCGCTGCGCGGCCTCCAGCTCGGCGCCGGTCATCGGCTCCTCGATCAAGACTTCGGTGTGGATGTATTGCCACCGGTATTGCCGCTCTTCCGCTTGATGACGTGCGCCTTCTGGGTGGACATGGCCATGGTTTTACCCCCTTCCCCGGGTGAGACGTTGCGGCGAACAGGAACGTCGTACATGAGGCTCGAGCACCATCCGAAGCCGTGCCTGCTGAGAAATCAGGACGTAGCCGGGTGGTTGATGACAGAAGTGTAGAAGTCACCGCCGGTGAAAGCAATGATCCGTGCCGGCCGCCGGGCACGTCGAACGTGCAACTCGCACCTGGCGCGGTAACCGAGCGGGTAACGCTCGAACCGCAAGCGGAAGCGGCCGCCAAACAGATGCGGCGCGCCATGGTCATGGCGCGCCGGTCACTGCTCCTCGATCAAGACTTGGGTGTCGAGGTACCCGGTAGCGTTGTGCCGCTCTTCGGCTTGGTGATGTGCGAACGCATGACGGACTTTGCCATGATTACCCCTTACCAGGTTGAGACGTGGTGGCGAACAGGAACCTCGTACACGAGGCTTGAGCAGCACCCGAATTCCGTGCCTGCTGAGTAAATCAGGACGTAGCCGGTGGCTGATGACAGAAGTGTAGAAGTCACCGCAGGTGAAAGCAATGATCCGGGCCGTACGCGGGGGGTCGTACCGGAGGCCCGAGCGCGCTGATGCTCACCCGCCCGGTGCCCTCTAGGCTGCAAAGATGAACCGACGACCGTTCACGACCGTCAGCCGCTGGGATGTCGCGGTCAGCGCCCGGATCGGCGCCGCCCAGCTGCCCACCGTCCTGGAGCGCGGCCTGCCGCTGATCACCCGCGCCGCCGACAAGTCCAAGTTGTGGATGGGGATCTCGGCCGTCCTGGCCACCACCGGCGACCTCAAGGCCCGCCGTGCCGCGGTCCGGGGGATGGGCTCGATCGCGGTCGCCAGCCTGCTGGCCAACCCGGTCGGCAAGCGCGCCGTGCCCCGCCGCCGCCCGCTGCTGCGCGACATCCCGACCGCCCGGATCGCCCACCACGTCCCCACCTCCAGTTCCTTTCCGTCCGGCCACTCCGCCTCGGCGGCGGCCTTCGCGGTCGCCGTCGGCAAGGAATTCCCCGAACTGGCCGTTCCGATCGGGGCGCTGGCCGGCGCGGTCTGCTTCTCCCGGATCTTCACCGGCGTCCACTTCACCAGCGACGTCCTCGTCGGAGCCGCCCTGGGCGCCACCGTGGCCGGTGTCGGCATCGCGGCGGTG
>DASZEI010000469.1:0-13371 GCA_035940975.1 Jatrophihabitans sp.
CTGGCTCCGCCCGCGGTCGGGCAGGCCTGGGCCGACCTCAATGCCGCGGAGCTGGCGATGATGAGCGCCGAGGACGAGAAGACCCAGCTGCGCTATGCCCACGCGCTGGCGCACTGGGGCGACGCCGGTGGTTACGACGCGCTGGTGCTGTGGGACACCGTGACGGTGGCCGCCCTCGGCATCCCCTTCGACAACTGCAAGTACCGCGAGATCGCCACCCTGTCCGGCGGCGAGCAGAAGCGGTTGGCGCTGGAGGCGCTGCTGCGCGGGCCGGCAGAGGTGCTGCTGCTGGACGAGCCGGACAACTACCTGGACGTGCCGGGCAAGCAGTGGCTGGAGGAGCGGCTGCGCTCGACGTCCAAGACCGTGCTGTTCGTCAGCCATGACCGCGAATTGCTGGCCAATGCTGCTGACCGGGTGGTCACCCTGGAGGGCGGCACCGGCTGGGTGCACGGCGGCGGCTTCGCCTCCTACCACGAGGCCCGCACCCACCGGCACGAGCGGATGGCTGAGGTCCGGCGGCGCTGGGACGAGGAGCACGCCCGGCTCATCGAGCTGGTGCGCACCCTGCAGCAACAGGCCAAGATCTCACCGGACATGGCCTCGCGCTACCGGGCCATGCAGACCCGGCTGGCCCGGTTCGAGGCCGACGGCCCGCCGCCGGACAAGCCGGAGGAGCAGAACGTCACCATGCGGCTGCGCGGCGGCCGCACCGGGGTGCGGGCCGTCACCTGCGAGCGGCTGGAGCTGACCGGGCTGATGAAGCCGTTCGACATCGAGGTGTTCTACGGCGAGCGGCTGGCGGTGCTGGGCTCCAACGGGGCCGGCAAGTCGCACTTCCTGCGGCTGCTCGGCGGCGAGCCCGTCAACCACCAGGGGTCCTGGCGGCTCGGCGCCCGGGTGGTGCCGGGCCTGTTCGCCCAGACCCACACCCATCCGGAATGGTTCGACCGGACGCTGGTCGACCTGCTCTGGCACGGCGAACCGGGCCGTCCGGGCGTCGATCGCGGCCGGGCGATGGCGGCGCTGCGCCGCTACGAGCTCAACGGTCAGGGCGACCAGAGTTTCGGAACGCTGTCCGGCGGCCAGCAGGCCCGGTTCCAGATCCTGCTGCTGGAGCTGTCCGGCGCGACCCTGCTGCTGCTCGACGAGCCGACCGACAACCTCGACGTGCTCTCGGCCGAGGCGCTGGAGGACGCGCTGGAGTCCTACGAGGGGACGGTGATCGCGGTGACCCACGACCGGTGGTTCGCCCGCCGCTTCGACCGGTTCCTGATCTTCGGCGCCGACGGTGTGGTGGCCGAGTCCACCGAGCCGGTCTTCGACGCCGCCCGGGTCGCCCGGCCGCGCTGACCGCCGAACCCGGCCGGCCCCCCGCTGGCCTCCCGACCTCTGCTGACAGAGCGGCCTTGTCGGCTGCCGATTTGGAGGCGCCACCGCCCGGGCGGTATCGTGCTCCCTTGGCGCGCGTCCGCCTAGCGGCGCGCGTGCACGGCCATGTTCCGGGGTCGAGCGCCGAGAATGCTCGGCGCGACCGCGGGAGCGACGCCCAGCCGCTGGCTGGCAGTCGTGAAGACCGACGAGAGAGAGTGCGCTTTGCCTACTTACACCCCCAAGCCCGGTGAGGTCGTGCGGTCCTGGCACGTCATCGACGCCAGCGACATCGTCCTGGGCCGGCTGGCCAGCCAAGCCGCCCGACTGCTGCGCGGCAAGCACAAGCCGCAGTTCGCCCAGCACATCGACACCGGTGACTTCGTCATCATCGTCAACGCCGACAAGGTCGCGGTCGCGCCGCAGAAGCTCGGCGAGTTCCGCTACCGGCACTCGGGCTACCCGGGTGGGCTGTCCAAGCGGACGGTCGGCGAGCTGCTCGAATCCAAGCCCGAGCGCCTGGTCGAACTCGCGGTCAAGGGCATGCTGCCCAAGAACACCCTCGGCCGCGCGCAGCTGAAGAAGCTCAAGGTCTACAGCGGGCCGAGCCACCCGCACGCCGCGCAGAAGCCTCAGGAATTTTCGATCACGCAGGTCGCGCAGTAGCGCGGATCAGGCACTTAGGAGAATTCGCGTTGACTACCCCAGTTCCCGTCGTAGGCCGTCGCAAGGAGGCCGTGGTCCGGGTCCGGCTCGTTCCCGGCACCGGCGTCTTCAAGCTCAACGGTCGCAGCATGGACGACTACTTCCCCAACAAGGTGCACCAGCAGCTCATCCGCGAGCCGCTGGTGACCCTGGAGCGCGATGGCCAGTACGACATCACCGCAACCCTGGTCGGCGGCGGTGTCACCGGCCAGGCCGGCGCGCTGCGGCTGGCCATCTCGCGGGCGCTCATCAACCTCGAGCCCGATGACCGCCCGACGCTGAAGAAGGCCGGCTTCCTGACCCGGGACGCCCGGATCAAGGAGCGCAAGAAGTACGGCCTGAAGAAGGCCCGTAAGGCTCCCCAGTACTCCAAGCGCTGACCGACCACCGTTCGTGGCCAAGTACTTCGGCACGGACGGGGTTCGCGGTCGCGCGAACGCCGACCTGACACCCGAGCTGGCGCTGGCGGTGGCCAGTGCCGCCGCTCGGGTGCTGGCCAGCCACGACGGCTTGCGCCGCCCGCTGGCTGTCGTCGGGCGTGACCCCCGGGTCTCCAGCGAGATGCTCGAAGCCGCGGTGGTGGCCGGGCTGACCTCGGCCGGCGCCGATGTCCGGCTGGCCGGGGTGCTGCCCACCCCGGCGGTGGCCTACCTGACCCAGCTCTACGGCGCCGACCTCGGGGTGGTGCTGTCGGCCAGCCACAATCCGATGCCCGACAACGGCGTCAAGCTGTTCGCCCGGGGCGGTCAGAAGCTGCCCGACGACATGGAAGCCGAGATCGAGGCCGAGATCGAGACCGGCTGGCGCATCCCGCGCCCGACCGGTGTGGCGATCGGCCGGGTGACGGCGTCCGAGGAGGGCGCTGCCCGCTACGTCGAGCACCTGCTGGCCGCCGCGCCCACCTCGCTGGCCGGCATCAAGGTGGTGGTGGACTGCGCCAACGGGGCGGCGTCCTCGGTGGCCGGCGAGCTGTTCAGCCGGGCCGGCGCGGACGCGATCGTGGTGGCCGGCGAGCCGGACGGCGTGAACATCAACGACGGCGTCGGCTCGACCCACATCGACTCACTGGTCGAGGTCGTGCTGCGGCACCAGGCAGACATCGGCATCGCCCTCGACGGTGACGCCGACCGGTGCCTGGCCGTCGACGCCGCCGGTGAGGTGGTCGACGGCGACCAGATCCTGGCGATCTGCGCCCGCTCGCTGAAGGAGCGGTCGCTACTGGCCCAGGACACCGTGGTCGCCACCGTGATGAGCAATCTCGGCTTTCATCACGCGATGCGCGAGGCCGGCATCACGGTGCTGACGACCGCGGTGGGAGACCGGTACGTGCTGGAGAGCCTGCTGAGCAACGGCCTGAGCCTGGGCGGCGAGCAGTCCGGCCACGTGATCTTCACCGACGCCGCCACCACCGGCGACGGCCTGCTCACCGCGCTGCGGCTGATGTCGTGCATGGCCACCACCGGCCGGCCGCTGGCCGAGCTGGCCGCGATCGTGCAACGGCTGCCGCAGGTGATGATCAACGTCCGGGTCGCCGACCGCGACAGCGTGGCCGCCTCGCCCGACGTCCGGGCGGCGGTGTCGGCGGCCGAGGCCGAACTCGGCGAGGACGGCCGGATCCTGCTGCGGCCCTCGGGCACCGAGCAGCTGGTCCGGGTTATGGTGGAGGCCGCCAGCCAGGAACGCGCCGAGCAGATCGCGCGCCGGGTGTCCGAGGTCGTCGGCGCCGTCTAGCCGCCCAGCTGCCAGCCCACCTTTACGCAGCCGTAAGCGCTGTTAGCTGCGCCACCTCCTCGACGAGGTGGAACCGAGCCCGCGTGCCCTCGCGTTGGACCCAGAGATGACTGATTCGACCACCACCAAGCCCGACACCAAGTCCACGACCGAGCCCCAGCGGGTGACCCTGTCGCTCACCCAGCTGCTGGCCAGCGTGCTCGCCGCGGTGAGCGCCTCGATCGCCGCCTCGGCGTTCGGGGTGGCCGGCACCCTGATCGGCGCGGCGCTGGGCAGCGCCATCAGCGTCGTCGGCGGCGCCATCTACGCCCGATCACTCGAGCGCTCGCGCCAGGCCGTCCGGCTGACGGTAGGAATGGCGGCGGCCAGGCGACGGGGCGGTCGGTTCCCGCCGGACCCGAACGCACCGGACGGCACCGGCAGCCCACCGGACGGCGGCAGCCCACCGGACGACGGCAGCCCGCCGGATGATCCCGACATCCGGCCGGCCGGCCGGGGACGCCGGCTGCGGCTGGCATTCACCCCGCAGCGGCTGGCCCTGGGCGCCGGCGCGCTGTTCGTGCTGACGATGGGCCTGATCACCGGCTTCGAGCTACTCACCGGGCAGCCGGTGGCCGCCAGCGTCGATGGCAAGCAGGGTTCCGGGGTCAGCGTGCTGGGCGGCACCGAGCGCTCGGACCCGAGCACCAGCCGAGCACCGGCCAGCCCGGCGCCGGCCAGCCCGACGTCCGCGAGCACCGCGCCGGGCACCGCCGGGTCGCTACCCAGCGGCACCAGCGTGCCGACCCCCACCGTGACGGTGACCGTCACCCCGTCGCCGACCCCGTCAGCTACCCCGCCGGCCGCCAGCAGCGGCTCGGCCGCCCCGACGGTCCAGGGCAGCACCGGGACATCAGGCGGCGGTTGACCCGTCCGGCTTCACAATTCCCGTACGCTCTAGCGCATGTGCGGCATCGTTGGCTACGTCGGTCCCAGGTCTGCCCTCGAAGTGGTGATGCAGGGACTGCGCACTCTGGAATACCGCGGTTACGACTCGGCCGGCGTGGCCATCATCAGCGAGTCGGGCGAGCTGCGGACGGCCAAGAAGGCCGGCCGGATCGAGAACCTGGACGCCGAACTGGAGGTGCAGGCCCACCAGGTCGGCGGCCCGCTGACCGGCCACACCGGGATCGGACACACCCGCTGGGCCACCCACGGGGCGCCCAACGACGTCAACGCACACCCGCACGTCGACAACGGTCACCGGGTCGCGGTAGTGCACAACGGCATCATCGAGAACTTCAGCGAGCTGCGGGCCGGCCTCGAGGCCGCCGGGTTCGAGATGGTCTCCGAGACCGACTCCGAGACCGTCGCGCACCTGGTCTCCGCCGAGCTGGCGGACGGCGCGCCGGGACTCACCGAGGCCGTCCGGCGGGTCTGCTGCCGGCTGCAAGGCGCCTTCACCCTGGTGCTGGTGGACCGCGAGCACCCCGAGACGGTGGTCGGCGCCCGGCGCAACTCGCCGCTGGTGCTGGGCCTGGGCGACGGGGAGAACTTCCTCGGCTCTGACGTCGCCGCCTTCATCAGCTACACCAAGGAGGCCGTCGAACTCGGCCAGGACCAGCTGGTGGAGATCTCGCGCGAGGGCTACCGGATCATCGACTTCGACGGCATCGCAGTCGCGGGCAAGCCGTTCACCATCAACTGGGACCTGGCCGCCGCCGAGAAGGGCGGCTTCGACTACTTCATGCTCAAGGAGATCCAGGAGCAGCCGACCGCGGTGGCCGACACGCTGCGCGCGCACTACCTGGACGGCCGGATCGCCCTGGACGAGCAGCGCCTGGACGCCTCGGTGCTGCGCGAGATCGACAAGGTGTTCGTGGTGGCCTGCGGCTCGGCCTACCACGCCGGCCTGCTGGCCAAGCACGCCATCGAGCACTGGACCAGGATCCCGGTCGAGGTCGAGATGGCCTCGGAGTTCCGCTACCGGGACCCGGTGCTGGACCAGCAGACCCTGGTGGTGGCGATCAGCCAGTCCGGCGAGACCGCCGACACCCTGGAGGCGGTCCGGCATGCCAAGGAGCAGCGGGCCACGGTGCTGGCCATCTGCAACACCAACGGCGCCCAGATCCCGCGCGAGGCCGACGCGGTGCTCTACACCCACGCCGGTCCCGAGATCGGGGTGGCGGCCACCAAGACCTTCAGCGCCCAGGTCGTCGCGGTGCTGATCCTGGGGCTGGCGCTGGCCCAGGCCCGGGGCACCAAGTTCGGCGACGAGATCGCGGCCGAGTACGCCTCGCTGGAGGCGATGCCGGAGCTGATCGCCGAAACCCTGACGGTGATCGAACCGGTCCGGGTACTGGCCAGGGAGATCGCGGACTCCAAGGCGGTGCTGTTCCTGGGCCGGCACGTCGGCTACCCGGTGGCCCTGGAAGGCGCCCTCAAGCTCAAGGAACTGGCCTACATGCACGCCGAGGGCTTTCCGGCCGGCGAGCTGAAGCACGGTCCGATCGCCCTGATCGAACCCGGCCTGCCGGTGGTGGTGGTGATGCCGTCCCCGGTCGCGCGGCCGTTGCTGCACCAGAAGATGCTGTCCAACATCGCCGAGATCTCGGCCCGGGGCGCCCGCACCATCGTGATCGCCGAGCAGGGCGACCTGCTGGCCGCCAAGCACGCCGCGCACCTGGTCGAGCTGCCGGTCGCGCCGACGCTGCTGTCACCGCTGCTGACCACGATCCCGCTGCAGGCGCTGGCCGCCGAAATTGCTCAAAGCCGCGGATTTGACGTCGACAAGCCGCGTAACCTCGCGAAGTCGGTCACCGTCGAATAGGTTCGCACCGTGAGCCCAGCTGCGCAGACCTCGGTGGACGTTCTCATCGTCGGAGCGGGCCCTGTCGGCCTGTTCGGCGCCTACTACGCGGGAGTGCGCGGGTTGTCCACCGCGTTGCTCGACTCGCTGCCCGAACCGGGCGGCCAGATCACCGCGATGTACCCGGAGAAGGCGATCTTCGACGTCGCCGGCTTCCCGGCCATCCGCGGCCGGGAGCTGGTGGCCAACCTGGTCGCCCAGGCGGCCCCGTTCAGCCCGGCGTACCTGCTCGGCGAGCAGGCGATCGGCTTGGAACGCGGCGAGGACTTCGTCGTCACGACCTCCTCGGGCCGGCGGGTGCGCTCGCGCTCGATCATCGTGACCGGCGGGATCGGCACCTTCACCCCCCGGCCGCTGCCCACCGGTGAGGAGATGCTCGGCCGCGGGGTGGTGCACTTCGTGCCCGATCCACAGGAGTACCACGGCCTGGACGTGGTGATCGTCGGTGGCGGCGACTCGGCGGTGGACTGGGCGCTGCTGCTGGAGCCGATCGCCAAGTCGGTGGCCTTGGTGCACCGGCGGGCCGCCTTCCGGGCCCACCCGCACTCGGTCGAGGTGATGCAGGAGAGCTCGGTCCAGATCATCACCGACGCCCAGGTCGCCGCGGTGCTCGGCGACCCGGTGAGCGAGGTGCAGGTCAGCGTCGGCGGCCAGGTCACCTCGCTGCCGTGTGACCGGCTGGTCGCCGCGCTCGGCTTCATCGCCAACCTGGGGCCGCTGCTGGAGTGGGGCCTGGAGATCCAGCAGAAGCGGCACGTGGTGGTCGACACCACGATGGCGTCCTCGGTGCCGGGGGTGTACGCCGCCGGCGACATCTGCGAGTACCCGGGCAAGGTGCGCCTGATCGCCACCGGCTTCGGCGAGGTGGCCACCGCGGTCAACAACGCCGTCCGGTACATGGACCCGACCGCCTCGGTCTTTCCCGGCCACCTGTCCGACTACGCCCCGCCGGGTGCGCTGGGTGCGCCGGGAACTCCCACCACAGTGCCCAGGTGATCATCGGGGTAGGCATCGACGTGGTGCCGGTCGCGCGCTTCGAATCGGCCAGCGTGCGCACCAAGCAGCTGATCGAGCGGCTGTTCACCCAGGCCGAGCGCTACACCGCGCACGGCGTGGCCCGGACCGCCGAATCGCTGGCCGCCCGGTTCGCGGCCAAGGAGGCGGTCGCCAAGGCGATGGGCTCGCCCGGCGGCATGTCCTGGCACGACGCCGAGGTGATGGTCGAGGACAACGGCCGGCCCAGGCTGATCATCCAGGGCTCCGTGGCCCGCAAGGCCGAGGAGCTCGGGATCCGCACCTGGCACGTGTCGCTGTCCCACGACGGCGGGGTGGCCTCGGCGGTCGTCATCGCGGAGAGCTGAACGGTGCAGGGCGTCTGGCCGGTCTCGGAGATCCGGGACGCCGAGCGGCGGGTGCTGGCGGGCCTGCCGGACGGGGCGCTGATGGCCCGGGCGGCCCGCGCGGTCACCGTCGAGGCGGTCGGGATGCTCGGCTTCACTTACGGCGCCCGGGTGACGCTGCTGGTCGGTCCGGGTGACAACGGCGGCGATGCGCTGTATGCCGGCGCGGAACTCCGCCGGCGCGGGGTGACGGTGGCCGCGGTGCTGGCCGATCCGGCCAGGGCACATCCGGGCGGGCTGGCGGCCCTGCGCGCCGCCGGTGGCCGGCAGGTCGCACTCGACGACGCCGGCCCCGCCGACCTGATCGTGGACGGCCTGCTGGGCATCGGGGCCCGCGGACCGGTGCGCGAGGCGCTGCTTCCGCTGGTGCGCTGGAGCCTGGACTCGGCTGCGCCGGTGCTTTCCGTCGACATCGCCTCGGGGGTGGACCCGGACACCGGCGAGGTCGCCGGGCCGGCGGTCCGGGCAGCCACCACCGTGTGCATGGGCGCGCTGAAAGCCGGCCTGCTGGTCGGCCAGGGCCGGCTACACACCGGACGGCTGCGGCTGGTCGAACTGGGCCTGGGCCCGCAACTGCCCGCGCCGCGGCTGCACCGGCTGGAACCCGCCGACGTCGTGGTGCCCGTCCCGGGACCGCGGGACGACAAGTACACCCGGGGCGTGGTCGGGGTGGCGGCCGGCTCGCAGGCCTATCCGGGCGCGGCCCAGCTCTGCGTCGGCTCGGCCCGGCTGGGCGGTGTCGGGGCGGTCCGCTACGCCGGCCACGCGGCGGCCGAGGTGGTCAGGCGCTGGCCCGAGGTGATCGTCTCCGACACCGTGGAGCGGGCCGGCCGGGTGCAGGCCTGGGTCCTCGGACCGGGGCTCGGCGATACCGGCGAGGCCGTGGAGTCGCTGCGGCAGGTGCTGGCCAGCGACGTCGGGGTGGTCGTCGACGCCGACGGGCTGAACCTGCTGGTCGAGCGCCGGGAACTGCTGGCCGGGCGCTCCGGTGCCACCGTGCTCACCCCGCACGACCGGGAGTTCGAGCGGCTGTTCGGCCGGATCGGGGCCGACCGGATCGGCGCCGCCCGCCGGGCTGCCCGCGACAGCGGTGCGACGGTGCTGCTCAAGGGCTTCGCCACCATCGTCGCCGAGCCGTCCGGGCGCTGCTTCCTCAACCCGATCGGCGCCCCGGCACTGGCCACCGCCGGCAGCGGGGACGTCCTCGCCGGCCTGATCGGATCGCTGCTGGCCGCCGGCCTCGAGCCCGGCCTGGCAGCGGCCACCGGCGCCTACCTGCACGCGGCGGCCGGAGTGCGGGCCGCGGCGGCCGGGCCGGTGGTGGCCGGTGACCTGATCGTCGCGCTGCGGGAAGAGATCGGCGCGCTGCGGGTTTGACAGACTGGAGCCATGCTGCGTACCGAGGCCGTCGTCGACCTGGCCGCCATCGCCGCCAACGTCGCGACCCTGAAGTCCAACACCGCCGCCGAGCTGATGGCGGTGGTCAAGGCTGACGGCTACGGCCACGGCATGGTCGCCTCGGCCCGGGCGGCGCTGGTCGGCGGCGCCAGCTGGCTGGGGGTGGCGATGCTGGAGGAGGCCCTGACGCTGCGGGCGGCCGGCATCACCGAACCGGTGCTGGCCTGGTTGTGGACGCCGGGGGAGGCCGAGGCGCTGCGGGCCGCGCTGGCGGCCGGGGTGGACATCTCGGTGGCCTCCGAGCAGGGCCTGGACCTGGTGGTGGCCACCGCCACCGAGCTGGGCAGTGCGGCCCGGGTGCACCTCAAGATCGACACCGGGCTGTCGCGCAACGGCTGCACCGCCGCAGACTGGCCGCGGCTGCTGGAGGCCACCGCCAAGGCCGCTGCCACCGGGGTGATCGAGACCACCGGCATCTGGAGCCACTTCGTCTACGCCGACTCGCCTGGCCATCCGACGATCGCCCGCCAGATCGAACGGTTCGGTGCCGCCCTGGACACCGCTCGCGGCCACGGCGTGGTGCCGCAGCTGCGCCACCTGGCCAACTCGGCCGGCACCCTGACGCTGCCGCAGTGCCACTTCGACCTGGTCCGTCCAGGGGTGGCGATCTACGGGCTGTCGCCGGTTCCGGACAAGGGCGACTTCGGGCTGGTGCCGGCGATGACCCTGCGCACCTCGCTCGCGGCAGTCAAGCGGATCCCGGCCGGCGAGGGTGTCAGCTACGGCCACCAGTACGTCACCGAGCGCGAGACCACGGTGGCGCTGGTGCCGGTGGGCTACGCCGACGGCGTGCCGCGGGCTGCCACCAACGTCGGCCCGGTGGCGATCGGCGGCCACCGCTACACCATCAGCGGCCGGGTCTGCATGGACCAGTTCGTGGTCGACATCGGCGATGCCGAGGCCAGCGCCGGCGACGAGGTGGTGCTGTTCGGCCCCGGCACCGGCGGCGAGCCGACCGCGCAGGACTGGGCGGACGTGCTGGACACCATCCACTACGAGATCGTCACCCGGGTCGGTTCCCGGGTTCCGCGCAGCTACACCGGCGGGGCGGCCTGATGCGGATCGGCAAGGTTCCGGCGATCGTCGGCGGCAGCGTCGGCGTGCTGACCGCCGTCGCCGCTGCCGCGGTGGCCCAGCAACGCCGGACGGCGGCTCACGAGCGCCGCCGGATCGAGGTCAGCTCGGCCGCGCTGCTGTCCGCACCCGCGGTCACCGACCAGGGACTTGTGCTCACCGACGACGGCATCGAGCTGCACTACGAAGTGGCTGGCGGGGAGGAGGTCGGCGGGCAGGATGCCGAGCTGACCGTGCTGTTCGTGCACGGCTACACCCTGAACCTGGGCTCGTTCCTCTTCCAGCGGCGCGCGCTGACCGCGGCGTTCGGCTCAGGAGTCCGGCAGCTGTTCTACGACCAGCGCTCGCACGGCCGCTCGGCGCGCGCTCCGTCGCAGTCCTGCACCATCGAGCAACTCGGGCACGACCTGCACAGCGTGATCGACCAGCTGGTGCCGGCCGGCCCGATCGTGCTGGTGGGCCATTCGATGGGCGGCATGACGGTGATGGCGCTGGCCGACCAGCATCCCGAGCTGTTCAGGACCACCGCTGGGTCCGGTGCCGCCCGGGTCCGGTCGGTGGTGCTGATCAACACCTCCTCCGGCGACCTGAGGAACCTGACGCTGGGCCTGCCCAGCGCGCTGGCCCGGCTGCACGCGCCGGTGCTGCCGATCATGCTGCGCCGGGCGGCCAAGAACGCGGCGCTGGTCGAACAGGCCCGGGCGATGGGCCGCGACCTGGCCTGGGTGCTGACCAAGCGGCTCAGCTTCGCGGCCAAGGACGTCGACCCCGCGGTGGTGGCGTACTGCACCGCGATGATCTCGGCCACCCCGGTGGACGTGGTCGCCGACTTCTACCCGACCCTGGTGTCCCACGACGGCCGGTTGGGGTTGCGCAACCTCAAGGACTGCCCGGTGCGGGTGATCGGCGCCGACTCGGACGCGATGACCCCGCTGGTGCATTCCAGGGCGATCGCCCGGGAGCTGCCCGAGGCCCGGCTGATCGTGGCGGAGAACTCCGGGCACCTGCTGATGCTGGAGCATCCGGAGCTGGTGAACGGGCCGCTGGTCGAGGTGGTCGGGGCCGCGCTCGCCGGCCTGCCCGGTTCCGATCAGCAGGTCAGTGCTTGATGGTGTCGGTGCCGTTGCCGACCCCGGCGGCCACCCATGACTTCGGCCGCCGGCTGGCGGAACTGCTGCGTCCGGGTGACCTGCTGGTGCTGGCCGGCCCGCTGGGTGCCGGTAAGACCGCGCTGGCGCAGGGCATCGGCGCCGGCCTGGGGGTGCCCGGCCGGGTGGTGTCACCGACGTTCGTGATCGCCCGGGTGCACCGCGGCGGCAGGATCCCGCTGGTGCACGTCGACGCCTACCGGCTGGGCTCGCTGGCCGAGGTGGACGACCTGGACCTCGACGTGGACCTCGCCGACTCGGTGACCGTGGTCGAGTGGGGTGCCGGCCTGGTCGAGCAGCTGGCCGAAGCCCGGCTGCGGATCGAGATCAGCCGGCTGGCCGACTCCGAGGAGCGCCAGTTGCGGCTGGTGCCCGAGGGCGGGGACTGGGCGCAGCGGGTCGGGCTGCTGGACAGCGCTGGCTAGGCCACCGGGCCGCTCTGGCTGCCGGGCTCACCCGGCGTCCTGGGCCGCCAGGAAGCTCAACAGCTGCGCGTGGCTGTCGGCGAGTGCGGCCTGGTTGCCGGCCAGGCTGCCGCCGTGCGGGAAGTCGATGGCTGTCGCGCTGAAGATGGCATTCATGCCTCCCACGTCATGGCCGGCGTCCGGGTACCGCAGATCGATCACCCGGTAGCCGAAGTGGTGGCTGGTGAGCCGGCTGGCGATCGCGTCCTGGTATACGCAGGAGGGCCAGATCTGGTCCTGCAGACCGCAGGCCAGCAGCACCGGTCCGCGGATCCGCTCGACCGCGATGACGGCCCGTGGATCGGCCGGCGAGGTGTCCGTCCATTCCTCGCGGGTGATCGCCGGTACCGGTTTGCCGCCCAGGGTCCAGGCGGACCGGGCCGGATTCGGATAGCCGGGATTGACCACCGAGCTGGGCACGCCGGCGATGACGCCGTTCACCAGCCGCGGAAAGTGCGAACCGAGCAGCAGGGCGGCCTCGCTGCCTCGTGACACGCCGAAGACCAGGACATGCTTCGGGTCGACACCCGGCTGGCGACGCAACAGGGCCAGCGCCCGGGTGAAGTACTCCAGGGGGACGTCGGCCAGCGACGGTGGCAGGCCGGGCTCCTTGAAGTAGGCCAGCGAGAGGGCGGGGTAGCCATGTGCGGCCAGTATTCCGGCCGCGAAGCCCATCGACAGGCCGCCCTCGGAGCCGCCGAAGACCAGCACGGCCGGATGCCGGGTACCGGTGTCGGCGGGGCTGAACAGCTCGCCGTACACCTTGTCGGCCGCCGGGCGTAGCTGCCGCTTCGTCACGCCCGCCTGCTGCCAGGTCTGCCGGTGGGTGGTGGCGCTGGCAACCCGCCGGCCCCCGACGCTGGCGACCAGCGTGACGTCATAGCCGGTTTCAGGCTGCTGGAAGTACCTGCTGGTCAGGTCACCGGCCGGTGGAGCCATGAACTCGAACAGCCCCATCGGCTGGGAACCGGTGTAGCTGCCGGCCAGCGATGGCTGCTGCAGCGAGATGGCGCCGGTCGCGGTGGCCTGGAACTGGGCCGACGACGTCCAGGTCGTGCCGTGGGCATCGCGCGCGGTGGCGGTCAGGGTCGTGCGGGCACCTGGCGGCAGGCCGTGTACCGACACCGAGACCGGCACGTCCAGCAACGCCTGCGCGGGCACCGAGATCGCCG
>DASZEI010000470.1:0-1691 GCA_035940975.1 Jatrophihabitans sp.
AGCACGAACGGCAGCTGCATCTCGCCACTGCCGAAAAGCTCGCCGACCGTCTTCATCCCGGCCAGCAACGTCTCGTTGATGATCTGCAGCGGCGACTGGTCCTGCATGGCCGCGTCGAGGTCGGCCTCCAGGCCGTTGCGCTCGCCGTCGATGATGCGCCGCTGCAGCCGCTCGTCCAGCGGCAGCAGGGCCAGCTCCTGCGCCCGGGACGCGGCCGTGGACTGCGAGGACACCCCCTCGAACAGCTGCAGGTAGCGCTGCAACGGGTCATAGGCCTCGTTCACGGTGCCGTCGTCGTTCACCGTCTCCGGCCGCCGGCGGTCATAGACCAGGTCGAGGGCCACCTCGCGCTGCTCGGCCGGGATCTTCGACATCGGCAGGATCTTGGAGGCGTGCACGATGGCCGAATCCAGCCCCGCCTCGACGCACTCGTGCAGGAACACGGAGTTCAGCACCTGCCGGGCCGCCGGGCTCAGCCCGAAGGAGACGTTGGACAGCCCCAGGGTGGTCTGCACCTCGGGGTGGCGCCGCTTCAGCTCGCGGATCGCCTCGATGGTCTCGATGCCGTCCCGGCGGGTCTCCTCCTGGCCGGTGGCGATCGGGAAGGTCAGGCAGTCCAGCATGATGTCGCCCAGCGGGATGCCCCAGCTGCCGGTCAGGTCCTCGATCAGCCGCTCGGCGACCGCGATCTTGTGCTCGCGGGTCCGGGCCTGGCCCTCCTCGTCGATGGTGAGGGCGACCACGGCCGCGCCGTGCTCCTTCACCAGCGGCAGCATCCGGGCATAGCGCGAGTTCGGGCCGTCGCCGTCCTCGAAGTTGACCGAGTTGACGATCGAGCGGCCGCCGACCATCTCCAGACCGGCTTCGATGACCGGCGGCTCGGTCGAGTCCAGCATCAGCGGCAGGGTCGAGGCGGTGGCGAACCGTCCGGCGATCTCGCGCATGTCGGCGGCGCCGTCCCGGCCGACGTAGTCGACGTTGACGTCCAGCAGGTGCGAGCCGTCCCGGCTCTGGGACCGCGCGATCTCCACGCACTGGGAGAACTCGCCGGCCAGCATCGCCTCCCGGAACGCCTTGGAGCCGTTGGCGTTGGTGCGCTCGCCGATCATCAGCACCGAGGCGTCCTGCCGGAACGGCACGCTGGCATACAGCGAGGCCACCGCCGGCTCGGAGACCGGCTGGCGGGGCGCGGCCTTCATGCCGGCCACCCGTTCGGCGACCAGCCGGATGTGCTCGGGGGTGGTGCCGCAGCAGCCGCCGACCAGGCCGGTGCCGAACTCGGTGACGAAGGAGGCCAGCGAGCTGGCGAGTTCCTCGGGGGTGAGCGGGTACCAGGCGCCGTTCGGGCCGAGCTGGGGCAGGCCGGCGTTCGGCATCACCGACAGCCCGATCTTGGCGTGCTGGGACAGGTAGCGCAGGTGCTCGCTCATCTCGGCCGGCCCGGTGGCGCAGTTCAGGCCGATCAGGTCGATGTCCAGCGGCTCCAGGGCGGTCAACGCCGCGCCGATCTCGGAGCCGAGCAGCATGGTGCCGGTGGTCTCGACGGTGACCTGCGCGATGAGCACGACGCGCTTGCCGGTGGCCCGCATGGCCCGACGCGCGCCGACGACGGCGGCCTTGACCTGCAGCAGGTCCTGGGCCGTCTCGACGAGGACCGCGTCGGCGCCGCCCTCGATCATCGCCTCGCACTG
>DASZEI010000471.1:0-1614 GCA_035940975.1 Jatrophihabitans sp.
AACAGCGTCTTGTCCAGCCCCGGCAGACACAGGCACAGGCCAGGCGACGGTGCACTGGAGCGATCCTTTCCGGCAGCTGCCCAGGGCTCCTGCAAAGTCGTGAATGGGAGGTCTGAACTGCCCATCCATCGCTGGTGATCATGCGGCGGTGAGGAGCCGATGGACGGTGGCGGGTTGGTGGGCAAAGTGTCGTTGGGCGGCGGCGATGTTGGTGTGGCCGGCCAGCCGGGCGAGGTTGATCGCGGTGTTGCGGAGCGCGGCCATGACCTGCGGTCCGGCGCCGGTCCGGATTGACGAGTGGTCCTCACCGAGGGTGACGTCGCGGATCCAGTGCAGCCGGTTCTCGATGCACCAGTGGGACCGGATCCAGGCCGCCAACAGCCCGGGATCGGCCTGCCGATGGGTCAGCGAGGTGATCGCGTAGACCGTCTCGATCGAGGGCCGATGGCCGCGCCGGCGTCTGCGGCGGACCACCTTGATCGCCCGGGCGGCGTGCGGGAACAGCCGGTGGGTCGGCCCGCTCTCGAGGTCGATGACCTTGACCGAGCGGGACTCGGCGCGGCCGTGGGCATGGTGCCGCTCGAGCTGCCCGGGTGCGCAGGCCCAGGGCAACCGAATCAGGGTTTGGCGCAGCGCCGGCTGGTTGCCTTTGACGGTGAACAGGTAGTGCCCGCCGCGGGCGTGCAGCCAGGCCGCGTGCTCGGGCTGGCAGTGCAGCGCGTCGGCGGTGATGAGGACATCCTGCAGGTCGGGCAGGGTGGCCAGGGTCGCGGTGAACGCGGCGAGCTCATCGCCGCCGCCGACGTCGGTCTGGGCGAGCACCAGCCGGTCGCGGTGGTCGTAGACGGCCATCAACTTCGCTTGGGTCCCGGTCTGGTCCCGGGCGCCGCGCAGGGTCTTGCCGTCCACGGCCAGTACTTGCCGGCCGGCCGCCACCGGCTCACCGGTGCCGCGCCGCTGATCGGCCAGCCGAGCTCGGCGGGCCAGCACCCAGCCGGTCAGCGCCCGCTCCAGCGCGCCGACGTCGACCGCGGCCAGCACGTGGCCGAACGTGGTGGCGTGCGGCGTCGGCCTGCATACCGTCACCGCATGGTCGGCCTGGGCGGCCCAGTCGGCGATCGCGGCAAAGGAGTGGGCGCCGGCCAGCACCGCCCCAAGGGCAAGCAGCAGGATCGATTGCAGGCCGTGACGGCGTCCCCGGCGCTGACGCGGATCGGGCACCGCCCTCAGCGCCTGCACCAGGCTGATCGAGTCGGCCACCGACAGCCGGTCGGAGGGCAGTTCGGCGTCGGCGCGGGCCTGCAGCGCCGACGGCGGGGAAGATGAATAGGCGGGCACGGGCCTTCTCGCGGATGGTCGAGGACGTCAGACATCCCCAGACCACCACACGGCCCGTGTCCGCCCAGAACCCCAGCTCAGGCCGCTGCCCGCCGACTTTGCAGTGGCCCTGGGGCCGTAGCGGGACGGCTCCTCCTTGACTCCGCCGTGTTCGACGCAGACACCCTGCCCGGGGACCTCACGGAATCGGCATCCCTCGACCGAGCAGTCAGGAATCGGGTATGCCATGTGTGCGTCCCTCGGTTGCTACTGGCTGGAGCGCCGAAACTTAGATTA
>DASZEI010000472.1:0-8280 GCA_035940975.1 Jatrophihabitans sp.
GGTTACGAGGCTTCGTTCCGGTTATGACCCGGATCCCACGTATCCAGGCTGAACCCCGCGCGCGTGCCGTCAGCCGAGCAGCGCGGTGGCCACCGTGGCCGGAGCGGGGTCGTGGCGCAGGTAGCTGCGGGTGAAACTGCCCGCCCCGCCGGTGAGCGAGCGCAGCACGGCCGGGTAGCGCAACAGCTCCACCGCCGGCACCTCGGCACTGACCACGCTGCGGTTGCCCGGCCGGTCCGACACCAGCGGCTCGGTCCCGGTGACCCTGGCACGCCGGCCGGACAGGTCCGACAGCACCGCCCCGATGTGGTGCTCGGCGACCGTGATCTGGACCGCGTCCACCGGTTCCAGCAGCTGCACCCCGCCGGCGGACGCGGCGTCCTTGATCGCCAGCGCTCCGGCCGTCTGGAAGGCGGCGTCGGAGGAGTCCACGCTGTGCGCCTTGCCGTCCACCAGGGTGACCTGCACGTCCACGACCGGCACCGTGGCCTGCTGCTGCAGGCCGCGGGCGAGCTGAGCCCGGACCCCCTTCTCGACGGAGCCGATGAACTGGCTGGGCACCGCGCCGCCGACCACCCGGTCCAGGAACTGCACGCCCGAGCCGCGCGGCAGCGGGTCGACCACCACGTCGCAGACGGCGTACTGGCCGTGCCCGCCGGACTGCTTGACCTGGCGACCGTGCCCGCGCGCCTGGGAGGTGAAGGTGGCCAGCAGCGGCACCCGGACCGGCTCGGTCTCGATCGACGCGCCGCCGGCTCGCAGCCGGGCCAGGACGACCTCGGCATGTGCCTCACCCAGGCACCACAGCACCAGCTGGTTGGTGCCGGGATTGCGCTCGATCCGGACGGCCGGGTCGGCGGCCGCCAGCCGGGTCAACGCCTTGGCCAGGGCGTCCTCGTCGTTGCGGGTAGCGGCCCGCACGGCCGTCGGCAGCAGCGGTTCGGGCAGCTGCCAGGGCAGGATCACCAGCGGCTGGCGCTGCTCCGAGAGGGTGTCTCCGGTCTCGGCGCTGGCCAGCCGGGCCACCACGCAGAAGTCGCCGGCGAAGGCCGCGGAGATCGGTGCCAGCGTCGGCCCCAGCAGCGTCGCGAGCTTCTCGTCGGCGTCGTGGTCGGGATGGCCGCGGTCGGCGCTGCCGTGGCCCGAGACGTGCAGCGCGGTGTCACTGCTGATGGTCCCCGAGAACACCCGGGCCAGCGACACCCGGCCCATGTAGGGATCCACCCAGGTACGCACCACTTCGGCGGCCAGCGGGCCGGCCGGGTCGCAGGACAGCTCCGGGCCGGGCGCGCCGATCGGCGTCCAGCAGGCCGGCAGCGGGCGCTCGGACGGGCTCGGGAAGCCCCGGACGATCAGCTCCAGCAGCTCGCCCAACCCGAAACCGGAGTCGCCGCTGCCGCAGACCGGCACCACCGGGTGGAAGTGGCCGCGGCCGACCGCGGTGTGCAGGTCGGCGACCAGCACCGCGGGGTCCAGGTCGTCGCCGGACAGGTAGCGCTCCAGCAGCGACTCGTCCTCGCTCTCGGCGATGATGGCCTCGATCAGAGCCGACCGGTCGTCCTCGAAGGCCGGATCGGTGGCGTTGAGCAGCTCGACCAGCTTGCCCGCGGTGGGCTGCGCGGGGTCGGCCGGCAGGTACAGCGGCAGCACCGCGTTGCCGTCCACCCCGCCGAAGGCCTGCCGGCAGGCGGCCAGCGTCCGGGCCAGATCGGCGCGCGGCGCGTCCAGCCGGTTGATCACCACCGCGCGCGGGGTGCCGAGGGCCGCGCATTCCTCCCACAGCGCCAGGGTGCTGTCGTCCAGCTCGTCGGCAGCCGAGACGACGAACAGGGCGGCGTCGGCGGCCCGCAACCCGGCACGAAGCTCACCGACGAAGTCGGGCGAGCCCGGGGTGTCCAGCAGGTTCAGCACCACGTCGCGGTAGCGCACCGGGCACACCGAGAGGAAAGCCGAGCGCTGCTGGCTGATCTCGACCGGGTCGGCGTCGGAGACGGTGTTGCCGTCGGGCACCGTGCCGGCTCGCGGGATCGCTCCGGCCGCCGCCAGCAGATGTTCGGTCAGGGTGGTCTTGCCCACCCCGCCGTGCCCGACCAGCGCGACATTGCGGATCTGGTCGGGACTGCTGGCCGCCACCGCGGGCAGCCGAGTCTGAGTTTTTGCCGCTGTCTTCACTGTCATCGCCGCAGCCCCTTCTGATGGGCTGCCCCGACTCCGACCGGGCTCGCCGGAGTGATCTTCGAAGCGCGGCCCTGCTGCATTTGACACCCGGCGCGCCTCACCGGGCAAGGCCTGCGGCTGCCTCGGTCGCGGCGTGGGCGGGTTGTCGGGCCCGCGACCGATAGAGTTGAGCGGTGCTGAACCTGCTGCGAGCCCCGATCGGAAAGGCCATCGCGCCGCTGGGCCGATCACTGGCGCAGGCCGGAGTCAGCCCCGATACGGTCACCGTGGCAGGCACCGTCGGTGCCACCGTGGCGGCGCTGATCTGCTATCCGCAGGGGTTCTTCTTCGTCGGCACGCTGTTCATCTGGGGCTTCGTGATGTTCGACATGGTGGACGGGGCGGTGGCCCGGGCCGGCGGGCGCAGCAGCCGGTTCGGCGCCGTGCTCGACTCCAGTTGCGACCGGATCGCCGACGCGGCGGTGTTCTCGACGCTGGCCTGGTGGTTCGCCCGGCACGACCAGCCGGCGTTGCTGGCGGCGGCGCTGCTGTGCCTGGTGCTGGGGTCGCTGACCTCCTACATCAAGGCCCGGGCCGAGGGCGCCGGGTTCAGCTGCAACGTCGGCATCGCCGAGCGCACCGAGCGGCTGATCATCGTGCTGGTGGGCACCGGCCTGACCGGCTGGCCGTTCCGGGTGCCCTACGTCCAGGCGATCGCGCTGTGGGTGCTGGTGGCCGCCTCGGCCGTCACCGTCGTCCAGCGGCTGGCCACGGTCTGGCAGCAGTCCCGGACGCAGTCGGCGTGAGGCTGGCCGGTGGCTGGCTGAGCACCGCCGGCTACGCCGCCGGCTGGCGGGTGATCCGGGCGCTGCCCGCGCCGCTGGCCGGCCGGTTGTTCGCCACCGCGGCGGACCTGGCGGTGCGCCGCGACGGCCGGTCGGTGCGGCAGTTGCGGCGCAACCTGGCCCGGGTGGCCGGAGCGCAGGCGAGCCCCGCTGAGCTGGACCGGCTGGTCCGGGCCGGCCTGCGCTCCTATGCCAGGTACTGGCTCGAGACCTTCCGGCTGCCCAGCATGGACGTCGAGCAGACCGTGGCCGCCGTGCGCACCGACGGCGCGGCCCACGTCGACCAGGCCATGGCCGCCGGTCGCGGCGCCGTCTTCGCGCTGCCGCACAGCGGCAACTGGGACATCGCCGGGCTGTGGCTGGTGCGGCGCGGCTACCCGTTCAGCACGGTCGCCGAACGGCTGAAGCCCGAAGCGCTGTTCGACCGGTTCGTGGCGTACCGGGAAAGCCTGGGCATGCGGGTGCTGCCGCTGACCGGTGGCCCGCGCCCGCCGATGGAGGTGCTGGCCGAGCGGCTGCGGGCCGGTGAGGCGGTGTGCCTGGTTGCCGACCGGGACCTGTCCCGCAACGGGGTCCAGGTCGAGTTCTTCGGCGAGCCGACCCGGATGCCGCCCGGGCCGGCGCTGCTGGCCGCGACCACCGGCGCGGCGCTGATACCGGTGCATCTGTACTTCGACGGGGACGGCTGGGGTCAGTGGATCGGCGCGCCGATCGAGCTGGGCTCCGGACCGCTGCGGACCCGGGTGCAGCGCGGCACCCAGGCGCTGGCAAGCGCCTTCGAGGCCCGGATCGCCCGGCACCCCGAGGACTGGCACATGCTGCAACGGCTCTGGCTTGCCGACCTGGACCAGGCCCGGCTGCCGGACGGGCCAGCCATGAAAGCCGTGGGCCAGCCATGAAGACCGTGGGCCAGCCATGAACGCCGTGGGCCAGCCATGAAGACCGTGGGCCAGCCATGAAGACCGTGGGCCAGCCATGAAAATCGGCATCGTCTGCCCTTACCTGTGGGACATTCCGGGCGGCGTGCAAGCGCATGTCCGGGATCTGGCCGAAACCCTGATCGCCCTCGGCCATCAGGTGTCGGTGCTGGCACCGGGGGATGAGGACTCGCCGAGCCTGCCGGGCTACGTGGTGGCGGCCGGCCGGACGGTGCCCATCCCGTACAACGGCTCGGTGGCCCGGCTGCAGTTCGGGCTGGTCTCGGCGACCAGGGTCAGGCGCTGGCTGCGGCAGGGCGACTTCGACGTGGTGCACGTGCACGAGCCGGCGCCGCCGAGCCTGTCGCTGCTGACGGTGCTGCTGGCCGACGCGCCGCTGGTGGCCACCTTTCACGCCGCCTCGAGCCGGTCGCGGTTCCTGGCGATGTTCGACAGTGCGGTGCAGGCGCTGCTGGAGCGGCTGTCCGGGCGGATCGCGGTGTCGGCGGCCGCCCGCAAGATGATCGTCGAGCATCTCGGCGCGGACGCGGTGGTGATCCCGAACGGGGTGTCGGTGGCCGCCTATGCCGGTGCCGAGCCGCTGCCGGGCTATCCGCGGGACCCGGCGCTGGGCGGCACCATCGGCTTCATCGGCCGCTACGACGAGTCGCGCAAGGGCATGTCGGTGCTGCTGGAGGCGATGACCGAGCTGGTCCGCAGCCGGCCGGGGGTGCGGTTGCTGGTGGCCGGCCGGGGCCAGGAGCAGGACTTCCTCGACAAGCTGCCCGAGCCGCTGACCGGCTCGGTGGTGATGCTCGGCATGGTCAGCGAGCACGACAAGGCGGCGTTGCTGCGCAGCGTGGATGTCTATGTCGCCCCGAACACCGGAGGCGAGAGCTTCGGCATCATCCTGCTCGAGGCACTGGCGGCCCGGACCCCGATCGTGGCCAGCGACCTGCCGGCGTTTCGCCGGGTGCTCGATCCAGACGAGGGAGGATCGCAGCGACGAAGGAGCGAGGACCGGACCGAGTGGCCGCACAGCGAGGGAGGATCGCAGCGACGAAGGAGCGAGGAGGATGAGCAGCTGGTCCGGGCCGGGCTGCTGTTCCGCAACCGGGACTCGGCCAGCCTGGCCCGGGCCCTGGATCGGGTGCTGTCGGACCAGGCGTTGCGCGAGCATCTTGCCGCCTCCGGTGCCGAGGTGGTGCGGCCCTACGACTGGCACCTGGTGGCCGCCCAGATCGTCCGGGTGTACGAGATCGCGATCGCGGCCACCGTCCGAACCTGACGCGGCGTTAACCGGCTGTTAGCGAGCCTCCCGGCGCCGGTCGGCCGAAGTTTGTAACCTGGCTCGGTGCTACCGGCGGGCTGGCTGATCGCGGCGGTGTTCGTCGCGATCTTGCTGACCTTGTGGGTGACCCTCACGCTGACCCGGCTGGACCGGTTGCATGCCCGGGTCGATGCCGCGCAGTCCGCGCTGGATGCCCAACTGGTCCGTCGGGCGGCGGCGTTGCTGCAGCTGGCCGAGCGGCCCGACTCGCACCTCGATCCGGAGCAGGCCGGTGAGCTGAGCGGCACGGCGCGGGCCGCGCTGGCGGTGCGGCAGTGGCAGGACTCGGACCGGCGCACCGTGGAGAACCAGGTCGGGCGCGCCATCGCCGGCCTGCAGGAGGACCGCCCACGACTGCCTGCCGACGCGGTGACCGAACTGGCCGAGGCGGCAACCCGGGTCATGATCGCCCGGCGATTCTTCAACGATGCGGTCCGCGACACTCGTACGCTGCGGGCGCGCAGAATGCCCCGGTTGTTGCATCTTGCCGGCCGCCGGGAGCTGCCCTTGTTCTTCGACATCGACGACACCAGCATGTTTGCTGAGAGCCCGGCGCCCGACCAGCAGCCGGGTCCACGGCCTGAGCCCGACCTCTGACCCCACCTCGAATCCACCTTCACCGACCACACGTTCGTGACCGGCTGAACAGCCAGCCTCAACCGCAGGGAGCACCGACATGATCGCCGGACTGTCCAAGGCCCAAGCCCTGATCGCCGGCGGGGCCGCCGCGGTCGTGGTGATCGGCGGCGTCTCGGCCCTGGCGTTGCGCGGGGACGACGGCAAGAAGAACACCGCCGCACCCGCCAGCTCGACGCCGGCCACCACCAGTTCGGCGGCTCCGAGCCCGACGCCGAGGCCCAGCGCCACGCCGACCCCCAAGCCGCCGGCTCCGCCACCGGTGAACCCGCTGACCGGCATCGGCAAGCCGCCGGCCGGCCCGATCCTGGCGGTCAAGGTCGACGACACCGCCAACGGGCGCCCGTCGAGGGGCCTGGACAAGGCCGACGTGGTCTACATCGAGCAGGCCGAAGGAGGCCTGACCCGGTTGGTGGCGGTGTTCGGCACCCACAAGCCGGTGGTCGAGCCGGTGCGCAGCGTCCGGGCCAGCGATCCCGAGCTGCTCAGCCAGTACGGCCCGATCACGCTGGTCGCCTCCGGCGGCGCCGGTGACTCGATGACGACCCTGGACCGCTCGCCGATCCGGGGCGTGATCAACGACCGGGGCGGCCCGGGCTTCTCCCGCGACGCCAACCGGCCGGCGCCCTACAACGTGCAGTCCGACCTGGCCGTGGTCTCGGCCTCGGTGCGCACGGCCGGCTCGCGCAACGTCGGCTTCGGCTGGGCCACGTCCGACCCGCGGGTCAAGGCCGCTCCGGCGACGGCCGGGATCCGGACCGCGGTGGGCAGCACCTCGGTGACCTTCGACTGGGAGCCGACGATCGGCAAGTACGCCCGCACGATCGGCGGAGCGCACCTGCACGCCGCCGACGGCGCCTTGATCGCCACCCCGAACGTGCTGGTGCAGCTGTGCAGCGTGACGGTGAACTACAGGGATGTCGACGTGATGGGAAACCCGTCGCAGTACACCCACTCGGTCGGCTCCGGGCGGGTGGTGCTGTTCCGCAACGGCCACCGGATCGAGGGCAAGTGGTCGCGGCCGTCAGCCTCGGCGCCGACCAGGTTCACCGACCTCAAGGGCAAGCCGCTGCTGCTGGCTCCCGGCGGCGCCTACGTCGTGCTGGCATCGAAGGGAGCGCCCGTCTAGGCCCGGCCGGTGCCGGCCGAACCGGGTGCGCAAGCGGGTGCGGTGCCGGGTCAGCAGGTGCTTGCGAGCTCGGCCCGTTCGAAGGCGGTGCGATATCGATGGGAATGCTCGGCGATGGCCGACCGGCCGTAGAATGTAGCCATGACTTCTCAGCACGGCAGCGCCGACAGCAGCACCTCCTCCCCGGCCAGCCCCACGGTGGGCACCGCCCGCGTCAAGCGAGGCATGGCAGAGATGCTCAAGGGCGGCGTGATCATGGACGTGGTCTCCGCCGAGCAGGCCAAGATTGCCGAAGATTCCGGCGCGGTGGCCGTGATGGCGCTGGAGCGGGTGCCGGCCGACATCCGGGCCCAGGGCGGGGTGTCGCGGATGAGCGACCCGGACATGATCGATGCGATCATCTCCGCCGTCTCGATCCCGGTGATGGCCAAGGCCCGGATCGGGCACTTCGTCGAGGCCCAGGTTCTGCAGGCGCTCGGCGTGGACTACATCGACGAGTCCGAGGTGCTGACCCCGGCCGACTACGCCAACCACATCGACAAGTGGCAGTTCACCGTCCCGTTCGTGTGCGGGGCCACCAACCTCGGCGAGGCGCTGCGGCGGATCACCGAGGGCGCGGCGATGATCCGGTCCAAGGGCGAGGCCGGCACCGGCGACGTGTCCAATGCCACCACGCACATGCGCAAGATCGGCGGCGAGCTCCGGCGGCTGACCTCGCTGTCGCCCGACGAGCTGTTCGTCGCGGCCAAGGAGTTGCAGGCGCCCTACGAGCTGGTGGCCGAGGTCGCCCGGCTCGGCAAGCTGCCGGTGGTGCTGTTCACCGCCGGCGGCATCGCCACGCCGGCCGACGCCGCCATGATGATGCAGCTCGGCGCCGAGGGCCTCTTCGTCGGTTCGGGCATCTTCAAGTCCGGCAATCCGGCCCAGCGCGCCGAGGCGATCGTCAAGGCCACCACCTTCTACGACGACCCGGACGTGCTGGCCAAGGTCTCGCGCGGGCTCGGCGAACCCATGGTGGGCATCAACGTCGAGGAGATCCCGCAACCGCACCGGTTGGCCGAGCGCGGCTGGTAGGTCGCTTCGACGTCATTTCCCGTTCGCCATCGACCGTTCGCCTGTCGTGATCTTCATCAGTTTCGATCGCCCGCAACCGGAACCGAGGAAGGTCGCAGGCAGCTAAGGGGGCAGTACATATGTGCCGCAGCATCAAGACCCTCCGCCCGCCCTACACCGAGGACGCCACGTCCGAGGACAGCCGGGCGGCGG
>DASZEI010000473.1:0-2311 GCA_035940975.1 Jatrophihabitans sp.
CCGCCGTCCCGCAGCAGCGTGATCACCGCGGGCAGGCTCTTGAGCACCGCCCCGCCGGCCACGAAACCCCTGGGCAGCACCCGACGCCCCGCGTCGTCGGTGGTCACCACCAGCTGGCCGTCCTTGAGCAGCTGGTGCACCTTGGTGATCGGGATGCCGAGCAGCTCCGCGACGTCGGGCAGGGTGATCAGTTCGGTCGGATCCGGCATGCGAGCAAGCCTGCCATGCGGCCTCAGCGGATCCGCCAGCCGTCCCGGACCGGCTCCGGCGACGACGAGGACTCGGCGTCGGTCCAGGGCCGGACGGTGCGGTAGTGCGGGGCCAGCTGGGCATCGTCACGGACCCCGGCCGGAAACGGCTGCCGGGCGATCTGGCGACGCAGCTCGGCGACGTCCAGCGGCCCGGACGAGGCGGCCAGCACCACGTTGCCGAACCGGCGTCCTTTGAGGACGTCGTTGGAGCTGACCAGCGCCAGCTCTCCGAACACCGCCGCCAAGCCGGCCAGCACCCGCCCGACATAGCGCAGGCCCGGCTCGTCCACCAGGTTGGCCAGCAACAGCCCGTCCGCCTTGAGCACCCGGCTGACGTCGACGAAGAACTCCAGCGTGGTCAGGGCAGCCGGCACCCGGCCGTCGGCGTAGGCGTCGAGCACCACCACGTCGGCGCTGCCCTCGGCCAGCGACCTGATCCCGGCGCGGCCCTCCTGCGGCCGGACCCGGATCCGGTGCTCGCGCGGCAATGGCAACCTGCTGCGGACCAGTTCGGTGAGCTCGGTGTCGGGTTCGAACACGATCTGCGACGATCCGGGCCGGCTGGCCTGCAGGTAGCGCGGCACGGTCAGGCCGCCGCCCCCGACATGGGTGACCGCCAGCGGGCCGTCCGGCAGGGTTGCCAGCACGCTGGCGAAGTACTGGACGTACTCGAAGTCGAGGTAGGTCGGGTCGTCCAGGTCGACGTAGGACTGCCGGACGTCGTCCATCACCAGCATGGTGCCGCCGGGATGCTCGTCATCGGTGATCAACTCGATCCGCGGCCGGGACGGCGGCGCCGGCCGCCGGTCGCCGCGATCCTTGGGGTTGCCCGCGGCACGGTCCTTGGCACTGTCCGCGGCACTGTCCTTGCCACTGCGTCGCCGCGATCCTCCCCGCGCTGGCATGCCGTCAACCCTACTGTCGGCACCGCAGCACCGGCCCGCCGCGCGGCGGTGCCCGGCGGTTCTAGGTCACGACCTAGAATTGCCACGTGCAGACGGCTCCTGATCGGATCGTCGGCCGTGTGCTGGAAGGTCGTTACCGGGTACTCCAACAGCTGGCCCGGGGCGGCATGTCGACCGTGTACAGCGCATTGGACGAGCGCCTTGACCGCCCGGTAGCGGTCAAGGTGATGTCGGCTGCGCTCTCGACCGACCCGGCGTTCGCCGACCGGTTCGCCCGCGAGGCGCGGGTCGCGGCCAGGCTCTCGCACCTCAACGCGGTTGCCGTCTATGACCAGGGCACCGATGACGGGCACGTCTTCCTGGTGATGGAGCTGGTCCAGGGCCGGACCCTGCGCGACCTGCTGCGCGAGCGCGGCGCGCTGTCGCCGGCCCTGGCGGTCTCGATCATGGAACCGGTGCTGGGCGCGCTGGCGGCGGCGCACCGGGCCGGCCTGGTGCACCGCGACGTCAAGCCCGAGAACATCCTGCTGTCCGACGACGGCGCGGTGAAGGTGGCCGACTTCGGGCTGGCCCGGGCGATCGAGGCCGACCAGAGCAGCACCCGCACCGGGTTGATGATGGGCACCGTCGCCTACTGCCCGCCGGAGCAGATCTCGCGCGGATCGGCCGATGCCCGCTCCGACGTCTACTCCGCCGGCGTGGTGCTGTTCGAACTGCTGACCGGCGGCGCGCCCTACGTCGGCGACAGCGCGATGGCGGTGGCCTACCAGCACGTGCACTCCGACATGCCGGCCCCGTCCACCCGCCGGCTCGGCATTCCCGCGCAGCTGGACGAGATCGTGCTGCGGGCCACCCACCGCGACCCCGCCGGCCGGCCGCTGGACGCCGGCGTGATGCTGGCCGAACTGCACGACGCCCGGATCGACCTGGGCCTGCCGGTGGTCGGGGTGCCGCCCCGGCCCTACTCCACCGACGCGACGCAGGACACCCAGCGGATCGTCCGGCTGCCCGACGCCGGCGCCGCCACCGCGACCACCGCCGCCACCGCGACCACCGCTCCGACCCCGGCCCGGCCGGCTGCCATCGACCTGCACCACACCACGGTGCACGAGCGCGGCCGTCCCGAACATGCCGATGGCGAGCCCGGCCGGCCGG
>DASZEI010000474.1:0-8027 GCA_035940975.1 Jatrophihabitans sp.
GAGGCAGTGGCGCCCGAACTCGCCGAATGGACCGTCTACTTCGCCGACAGTGCGCAGCGCCGGGCGGCCATCGAGGCAGGTGCCACCAGCGTGGTCTCGGAGCGGGATGCTGACGACCTGCTGCGCGCGGCCGGTGAGTTCATCGCAATCGTCGAGCGGATGGTCGGTGGGCTCATGCTCGGAGTCGCCAGTTGAGCGGTGCCGCAGCGCTAATGTCTGTAGTCGTGGCTAGCGATACGCCGGAACAGGCAGCGGGGGGCACCCGACTGGCCGGACCGGCCACCGCCGCTCGGCCCCCGCACGGTCGCTCGTCGCTGCTGTGGGCCAGCCTGCTGCGGACCCTGCAGGAGCGTCCGGAGCTGGCAGAGCCCCGAGTGCTCGACTGCGGGGGCGGATCAGGCAGCCTGGCCGTGCCACTGGCGGCCCAGGGTGCGGCGGTCACCGTGGTCGACGTCAGCATCGACGCGCTGGCGACCCTGATGCGCCGGGCGGCCGAGGCCGGGGTGCCGGATCGGGTGATCGCCGTCCAGGGTGAGGCCGAGTCGCTCGCCGAACTGGTGGCGGCCGAGGCCTTCGACCTGGTGCTTGCCCACGACGTGCTCGAGGACGTGCAGAACCCCGGCCTGGTGCTGCGCCAGATCGCCGGCGTGCTGCGGCCCGGTGGCGTGCTGAGCGTGGTGGTGGCCAATCCGGTGGCCGGAGTGCTCGCCAGGGTGCTGGCCGGTGACCTGGCCGGCGCCCAGAGCATGCTTTCCCGTCCGAACCGGCAGGCCTATGACGCCGAGGGGCTGGCCGGCCTGTGCCTGGCGGCCGGCCTGCAGGTCCAGTCCGTCGAGGGCCTGGGGGTGTTCACCGACCTGGTGCCCGGCATCGAGCTGGACCGTCCCGGTGCGATCGCGGCGCTGTCCGAGCTCGAATCGGCTCTCGCCGGCCAGCCGCCCTACCGCGACATCGCCGCCCGGCTGCACGTGCAGGCCCGCCGCCCGGCTGCCGGCTAGGACCGGGCCGAGACAGCCATGGGGCGAAGCGCGGACCTGCCCCGCTCCTCCGGTGAGGTCGACGGCGACGACACCGGCTGCCACGTCCTGCACGTCGACATGGACGCCTTCTTCGCCAGCGTCGAGATCCGGGCGCGGCCCGAACTGCGTGGCCTGCCGGTGGTGGTCGGGGGTACCGAGGGCCGCGGGGTGGTGATGGCCGCCTCCTACCCGGCCCGCGCGTTCGGGGTGCGAAGCGCGATGTCGATGGGACAGGCGTTGCGGCTGTGCCCCCAACTGGTCGTGGTGACGCCGAATCGCAAGGCCTACTCCGAAGCATCCGGCGCGATCATGCGGATCTTCACCGATGTCACGCCGCTGGTCGAGCCGCTCTCGCTGGACGAGGCGTTCCTCGACGTCTCCGGCGCGGTCGGGCTGTTCGGCCGGCCTGCCGACATCGCCCGCCAGATCCGGCGCCGGGTGTTCGAAGAGCATCAGCTGACCTGCTCGGTCGGCGTCGCCCCGATCAAGTCGGTCGCCAAGCTGGCCTCGGGCAGTTGCAAGCCGGACGGCCTGCGGGTGGTCAGCAAGGCCGGCGTGCTCGACTTCCTGCACCCACTGCCGGTGACCGCGCTGTGGGGAGTCGGTCAGCGCACCGCCGAGCCGCTGCGCCGCCTGGGCATCCGCAGCGTCGGGGAACTGGCCGCGACTCCGCTGGACACCCTGCGGCGAGCGGTCGGCACCGCCTCGGCCGATCACCTGCATGCGCTGGCCAACGGCCGGGACGAGCGTGCGGTCAACCCGGCTCAGGTGGAGAAGTCGATCTCCACCGACCGGACGCTGGCGGCCGACCTGCTCACCGAGGCCGAGGTCTGCCGCGAGTTGCTGCGCGGTTCGGGGGAGGTGGCCGAGCGGCTGCGGCAGGCCGGCTGGCTGACCCGCACCGTGGGGATAAAGATCCGGTTTGCCGACTTCACCACCGTGACCCGGGTGCACACCCTGGGCGAGCCGACCGATGCGGCGGCGGTGGTCTACGCCGAGACGGTGAAGCTGTACCGCTCGCTCAAGCTGGACCGGCCGCGGATCAGGTTGGTCGGGGTCAAGGCCGAGAACCTGCGCCCCGCGGGTGTCGCGACCCAGCTGGCGCTGGACCTCTTCGAGGACCAGCAGCCGCCCAACGCTCCCACCGATCGGGTGATCGACGCGCTGGCAGCCCGATTCGGCAAGCCAGTCGTAGGACCTGCCTCCTTGCTCGGCAGGCAGCCGGGCAGCGGGACGGTAGGCGGATTCAACCGCTCGGTGGATCGATCCAGCCGATTGACGCCTCCGCGAGGTAACGAATGATTACTGCCGGGACAGCAATCATCGCAGACAACTTTCGCACTCACATTTCGGCTCGTATGCTCGACGGTGTGTCCCTTCAACCGCCACAGAGCACTTCTGGCGCTGATGGACAAGCTCTGGTAATGGTTCACTACATAGGGACAGGGATTGGAGGGCATCATGCCGCTCTCCGAGCATGAGCAGAGACTGCTCGACGAAATTGAACAAGCCCTGTACGCGGAGGACCCGAAGTTCGCGTCCTCTGTCAGGTCGGCCCGCCCTCGCAACCGTGCGCGAACGATGCTCGCGTTGTCGGTGGTCGGTGTCCTGGTCGGGCTCGCCGTGGTACTGGTCGGCCTGACAGCCAACCTCATCCTGCTGGGGGTCCTGGGCTTCGTTCTGATAGTTGGATCATGTGTGGCCGCCGCCAGTGCCCTGCGGGGTCCGCGGCAGAACGGTTCGACATCGCTGGCTTCTCAGGCCGGCCAGGCTCGCAACCCGAAGTCGAGCACCTTGCGCACCAAGATGGAAGACCGGATGCGCAGGCGGTTCGAAGAGAACTGATAGCCAGATCTGCTCAACGGCCCCGGCCCGCTGACTGTTTCCACCAGTCAGCAGACCGGGGCCGTTGACTGTGCCGGCGAGCCCACCCAGTCAGGGGGTCGGCCTGAGGCAGTCAGCCACGCCCGGGTAGCCAGCTCCCACCCGACCCCAGTCAGCTGGGCCCATCGCAGTCAGCCGGCCCGGACGCAGTCAGCCAAGCCGGACGCAGTCAGCCAAGCCCGCGGTCAGCCCAGCCCGGGCGCAGCGGCCCAGGCCGGCTATCAGCGGTACCGCGACGCCGACCGGCTGGTTCAGCGCCGCCAGCGGGGCTGGCGGCCGCCGAGCAGTGATCGCGGTAGCCAGCGGTGCAGCAGGCTCAGCCGCCGGTCGGTGCGCCGCGCCCACCGGGTCAGCGCCTGATCCAGGGCAGCGATCGAGTCCGGCGGCACCTCGTGGACCAGTTGCGCGCTGAACCGGTCGCGCTCGACCCGGTCGGCCACCGCGGTAACCGCCGCCCGGCCGCGCTCGTCGACGCCATGCCGGGCCAGCCAGCCGGGGACCTGGCCGACGGTGATGGTGCTCGGCCACAGCGCGTCCCGGTCGGTGGCGGTAGCCGCCAGCTCCAACCAGAGCGGTTCGGGATTGCCGGTCGTCCGGGCCCGGTCCAGCCGTCGCCGGCGTTGCCGCTGCCGTAGCCACTGCGGCCCGAAGATCAGCGCGAGGATCACCATGATCGCGAGCAGCACCAGCAGCCCGATCTCCAATACCACGGTGGACGGCCCGAAGCGCCCGTCGGAGCCGGAGGCCTGGCTCGCCTGCTCACTCGCCGACGGGCCGGACGCTGACGGGCCCCGGTTCGCGGTCGGCTCCGCGGTCTGCTCGGCATTGGCCTGGGGGTGGCTGGCCCAGGGCAGGTCCACCGCCCGGCCGGCATCCGCACCGACCAGTGGGGTCGGGTCGAACGGGATCCAGCCGATCGACTTGAAGTACACCTCGACCCAGGCGTGCGCGTCGGAGGTCAGGACGGTGAACACGCCGTTGGTGTCGGGTGGGCGGTGGGTGTAGCCGATCACGACCCGGCTGGGCAGGCCGGCCTCGCGCATCATCACCGCCGCGGCCGCGGCGTACTGCTGGCAGAAACCCTCCTTCTTCTCCAGGAAGTTCACCAGCGCGCCGCGGCTGTCGTTGGCGGGAGCGCTGAGCGAGTAGTTGAAGCCGTTCTTGCCGTTGGTGAAGTAGTCCGAGATCGCCCTTGCCTTGTCGAAGGGCCCGTTCAGGTTGCCCACCAGCCGGTTGGTCAGGTCCTTGACCGAGGCGGGCAGCTCCGGCTTCGCGAACAGCCGCCGGTCCGAGTCGCTGTCGCCGGACCAGGCCGGAGCGGCTTTCAGCGTGGCCGCCGACGGGTTGGGCTGGCTGACCCGCTCGGTGTAGGTCATTCCGCGCCGCAGCGACGTGTTGATCACGCTGGCGGTGGCGCTGCTCCAGGTGCCTCCGTTGGGGGTCTGCAGGCTCTGCGGGTTGGACAGGATCGGCAGCGTCGTGCCGCCGAGCGCCAGGATGGTGAACTGGGCGCCGAAGGCCGGCACCTGCGGGGTGCGGTCCGGGTCGTCCGGGCTGATCGGGAACGACCCCTGGCCCAGCGGCGTCCGGATGTCGTCGGCACCGAGCCGGTCCGAGGGCCGCCAGCCGTCGTCGGAGAACTCGTCGAGGACCTCCTGGCGGACGTAGAACGGCAAGCCGCTGGGGGTCTGTACCCGGAACAGCTGTACCGCGTTGGGCCGTTGCAACGAACCGCGCAACGAGGCCAGGCTCTTCAGCACGATCTGGCCGCTACCCGACCCGGTGCCGTCGCCGCCGTGGTGGGTGGCCCGGGCCAGCACGTTCACCGACACCGACGGCAGCAGCAGCGGCACGATCAGGGCTGCCACCACGCCGGTCACGGCCATCCGGCGAGCACCGCCGAGCCGGCCCGCCGAACCGTCCACCGACGGACCCCAGGCCCGGTCCTGCAGCCGGGTGCCGGACAGCAGGATCAACAGGAAGCCACCAGCGGCAGCCGCGAACCAGACCGGATGGGCAGCCTCCGACGAGGTCGCCGAGGCGATCGCCAGCACCTCCAGCAGCGGCGCCGCGGCCAGCAGCGGGCGGCGCAGCAGCACTCCCAGCACGTCGGTCAGGGCGACCAGGGCCACCAGCGCCGAGGCGACCAGCAACCGCAGCGCGCCGGTGGAGGCCAGTGGCGCGTGTTCCTGCTGCATCGCCGTGTTGGCCACCCGGATCAGGTCACCGATGTCTGACATCGACGAGGGCGTCGGCAGCACGCCCAGCAGCAGGTGCTGCGGCACGAAGACCCACAGCACCATCAGCACCGAGGCGAGCAGGCCCACCAGGCTGTGCCACCAGCGCGGCGTCATACGCAGCCGGAACAGCGCGACGACGGCGAGGTAGGGCAACACGCAGCCGATGCTCACCATCAACCAGGCCCAGTCGGTGAAGACCGAGCGCAGCGGCAGGGTGGTCAGCAGCACACCGGCGGCTACCGTGCCGGTGGCGACAGCGACCACCGGGTCGGGCCCGGCGGCGTACTTGGCGGGGGCGCTCATCGGGCGCTCGCCACCCGTGCCGACAGCAGGCTGGGCCAGAGATCGGCGATCTCGTCGCCGGCCTCGGCCGGCACCACCCGCCAGCCGGCGGCTCGCAGGGTATCGGAAGTGGACTGCCAGGCGGCCTCGGCCAGCAGGTCCCGGCTCTCGCCGTTCCAGGTCCAGGGCCGCAGCAGCAGGGCCACCGCCGATCCCGGCATCCGGGGCCGGCTGAGCAGCCCGTGCAGCGAGCCCCTGGGGGTGGCGGCCAGCACGGCGAAGACGGCGGCGTCGCGGCCGAGCCCGGTCAGTGCGGCCGCCAGCGGCTCGACGTCGGCCCGCAGGGCGGGCTTCACGTCAGCCAGCATGTCCAGGATCGCCCCCGAGTTGTCATGGGCCACCTGCCCGTCACCGGTCACCACCGCCACCCGACGGCCCCGATCGGCCAGGTGGCAGGCGATGCTGGCAGCGGCTGAGATCGCCCATTCCAGGGCCAACGAGTCCGGCTGTGTCGGTACGGTCGGGTAGGCCATCGCACGGTGGTCCAGCAGGACCATGGACTCACCGTGCCAGGGCCGCTCCTCCTGCCGGACCATGAACGCGCCGGAGCGGGCGGTGCTGCGCCAGTGGATCTTGCGAAGGTCATCGCCGTGCCGGTACTCCCGTACCGAGGCGTCGTCCGAGCCACCGGAGCCGACCGAGTGGCTGAGGGTGGCGGCGCCGTCGCGCCAGGCGATCGGCAGGGCCAGGCTGGCCAGCGGGACGGTCGTCGGTCGCACTATCAGCTCTCCCACGTCGGTCGATCGGGTGTCGGCGGTGACCAGGCCGAAGGGGTCGCTGGCCATCACGGTGGTCGGTCCCACGGTGTAGCGGCCACGGCGCAGCGCCGGCAGCGGATAGGCCACCGTGCGGCGCTGCCGGCCGCGTACTCCGGCCACGCTGAACCGCAGCGGCCGCCCGCCCGGCACCGTCTCGGTGACCCGCAGCGGGCCGGTGCCGAAGCTGTGCGGGTTGCCCAGCACCAGCCGGACCTGCGCCTGCTCGCCGACCACCACCCGGGACGGCGTCACGGCGTGCCCGACCCGCAGGCCCGAGCGGGCTTGCCGGACGGCCAGCCAGGCCGGTATCGGCAGCACCAGCAGCAGCACGCCGAGCCGTTGCAGGTCCAGCACGCCCAGCATCAATCCGGTGGCCAGCGAGATGAGTCCCACCGTGATGAAGGTCCGGCCCCGGCTGGACAGTGCTACCCGCTGGGTTCCGATCGAGGCGGTGTCGATCAGCCGCGGGGCCGCCGAGGAACCACCGAGGGTTCGGTTCGTCGCCACGCCTTGTTTCCTATTCGCGCGGGCTGGCTACCGGAATCGGGACCTTCGCCACGATCTCTGCCAGCAAATCTTCAGGTGAACGGCCGGCCACGGTGGCGGTAGCCGCCGGGATCAACCGGTGCGCCAGCACCGGCACGGCCAGTTTCTGCACGTCGTCGGGCAGCACGTAGTCCCGGCCAGCCAGCGCCGCCGCGGCCTTGGCGGTGCGCAGCAGGTGCAGCGAAGCACGCGGCGAGGCGCCGAGCCGGATCTCGGGATGGTTGCGGCTGGTCTCGGCCAGCGTGACGACGTAGTCCTTCACCGACTCCACGACATGCACCGTCCGGACGGTCTCGATCAGGGCGCGGATGTGGGCCGCGTCCGAGACCGGCTGCAGCAACGACAGCGGGTCGATGGTGGTCTGGTCGCTGAGCATGGCGATCTCGGCGGTCCGGTCCGGGTAGCCCAGTGAGATCTTGGCGGTGAACCGGTCACGCTGGGCCTCGGGCAGGGCGTAGGTGCCCTCCATCTCCACCGGGTTCTGGGTGGCCAGCACCAGGAAGGGTGACTGCAGTTCGTAGCGCACGCCGTCCACCGTCACCTGGCGCTCGGCCATGCACTCCAACAGGGCGGCCTGGGTCTTGGGGGAGGCGCGGTTGATCTCATCGCCGAGCAGGATGTTGGCGAATACCGGACCGGGCTTGAACTCGAAGTCGGCGGACTCGGCGTTGAAGATGCTCACGCCGGTGACGTCGCTGGGCAGCAGGTCCGGGGTGAACTGGATCCGCCGCACCGAGCAGTCGATGGATCGGGCCAGTGCCTTGGCGAAGGTCGTCTTGCCCACACCGGGCACGTCCTCGATCAGCAGGTGGCCCTCGGCCAGCAGGACGGTGACCCCGAGCCGGATCACGTCGTACTTGCCGGCGATGACCTTCTCGATGTTGGCGATGATGCGCTGGGCGGCCGGCCCCACCTCGGCGATCGGGATCGCGGCCTGCGCCGCGGCATCAACCAGGCCATAGGTGCCCGGTTGCGAGCCGTGACCGTTCTGCGGCGTCGAACCGGCCGCCAGTCCAGCGGCCTGCGCTGCTGCATGTGTCACTAGGAATCCGTTCTGTGTGCTCCGATGGCGGCCGGTGCAGCGTCCAACTGCCTGGCGACACCTTCAGGGTTGTCGAGAAGCGGGCATAAGTCGAGGGCCCTCGTCAGCCGTTGGCCCGTTCGGGTCCCAGGGTAGTTGTTCAGGCGGCGCGGGGTGAGCCTCTCGGCGCATCCAACCCGTTCCTCAGCTGTGAGCC
>DASZEI010000475.1:0-9646 GCA_035940975.1 Jatrophihabitans sp.
GCGGTAGGTGCGGGTGACGTAGCTGACGCCGACCCGCACCTGTTCCTCGGCGGGGCGTGGATAGCCCAGCTCCGCCAGCCAGTTCGGGGTGCGCGAGCCGCGACCGCCGGCGTCCACCACCAGGTCGGCGGCCAGTGCCTGCTCGGTGCCCGCCGACAGCAGCCGTACCCCGGTGATCCGGCGCCGATCGGCGGTGGTGGTCAGGCCCAGCACCTCCACCGGGCTGCGTAACTCCACCCCCGGCAGTGCCGCGACCCGCGCCCGCAGCGCGTCCTCCAGCAGCGGCCGGCTCATCCCCACCGCGACCAGCGGGGACGGGGCGCGGAGCATGCGCTGGCCGTCGTTGTACCAGTGCACGTCATCGTGCAGGTCGACCAGCGGTGCGCCGCGCGCGTTGAGTTCGGCGGACAGCCCGGGAAACAACTCGTCCAGCGCCTCCTTGCCGCGCGAGAGCAGTACGTGCAACTGTCGGCCCTGGGGCACTCCGCGCCGGGCCACCGCGTGGTCGGGCAGCACGTCCCGGTCGAGAACCACCACCCGGTCGTAGCAGTCGCTGAGCACCCGGGCCGCGAGGAGGCCGCCGATGCTGGCGCCGACGACCACGGCACTGCCGGCAGAGGACATGGACGTCACGGTAGGGGACGCCGGCGCTCCGGCGTTTCTCCGATCATGTTCGGTGCGCCGGGTTCGGTGCGCGGAGACCCCGGCCGAGCCGCTCAGGGAGCGCGATGGCGCCGCCCAGGTCCTTGCGGCTGACCAGCAACCGCCGGTAGGCGTCCAGCCGGGCCGGGACGGAGTGCCCGGCCCTCACCCAGCCGTCGAGTTTGCAGCCGTCGGCGGACGGCCGCAGGTCGGCGCTATTAGGTGCGCGATCAGTTAAGGGTGATTAATAACGCTATTCCGAAGATGATCTACGAAGTCGGAGGCGCCGATGCACGCGATTCTCAGCCGTGTGCACGCTGTAAGCACCGATTCCTTACGCGGCAATCGGTCCTTCACGTCATCACTGACCACGACAACACGCGAGTTTGGATAGTGCTCTTGAATGTCGTATGCCATGGCGACGAGATAGGGGTCGGCTTCCTCGTACTCATCATCACCGTTGGCATCGATGAGCTGGGCTGCTCCAAGCACTTCCGCCATCGAGTCATCGGACGGGTCCGGGTAAATGACTAGGTTCTTCACCCCCGTTGCCCATGCGCCAGGTGTATCCGGATATTGCGCACGCGCCAGTTCTTTGGCAACCTGCCGCGGGAACGCGAGCGCCCCGCGCTGCAGCATCGGAGTCATCGCAGAGAAGAACGCGAACTGCTCGTCGATCTTGAGGACCTCGGTCTCCTTCATACGAGCAAGTGAGCATGTGTCGATGACGAAGATCGGATCAGGGGCAGAAGGCGGCCACCTAGAGGATCGCGGCACTAGGCACCTGCTCGGCAAGCTGACGAGCGTCAGGAACGGTCATTCGTAAGATCGACAGAGCTTCGAACGGATCGTCCGTGTCACGAAATACGGCGTCGAGTGCCCGAGGACCGTACTGACGCAAGCGTAGCTCGGCTCGCGGAGGACTCGACATTTTTCGGTTCTTGCTGGGCGGCGATGGTCGGAAATGCGCAAGCACGACGCCGTAGAGCGAGCGCTGCGCTAAGCCGAGGTCCATCAGGCGCAGTGCCGACGCTCGGGCGCTAACGCGGAACGTCCGCATCACTGCCTTCACGTCTTCGAGGTCGCCGCTTGCATCCTGCAACCCTCTAGATCGCATTTCGGCACGGACGACCGGCTCAGGCATGAGTAAGGCAGCCGCGAATTCTTCGCACCATCGCTCAACAGGTTCACCAAAGGGGTGGTCAGTCGTGCTCTCAACACATGCGGCGTCGTAGCGTGTGATGAGGTGCGCCAACTCATGAGCTAGTGTGAAGCTGCGCGCGGCAGCGCTCACTCGCTGGGAGTTCATGACGATCAACGGCGCGTGGTCGTCCCATGCCGAAAAGCCTCGGACCTCATCGCCGAGCAGCTCACTAGGTCCTTGTGACCTTTGCCGCTCGCCAATCTCCAATGAAAAGACAAAAATGCCACGTCCGTCGAGCGCTTCTCTCCAGGCGCGCAATGCGGCGTAGTCGTCACTCCACATCGTCTGCGCCTGAGCCGAAACCCCGAGCCACCTCCGCGCTGTGCTAGCCGCCTCGGCGGGTGTTGTAGAGAGGTTGGACTGAGGAACGTTAACGGGTGGTTCGGATGAGAGAGCCTCTGCGAGGACCATCTGCATCCGGCGGGCCTGGCGCACGCTCCGGCGGACGGCCGGGCCGACACTGCGTGCGTCGCCGGGTGGATGACGGAAACTGGGTGGGAGTGTCGCAGTGACCGGCGGCCTGGGCAAAAAAAACATCGCGCGAGGACGACGCAACTTGTCAGCAAGAGCTGTGACTTGTCCTATCGTCGGCTGCTCTTCCCCGTGCACCCAGGCGTCGAGCACGCCTTCATCGACGCCAATGGCCTCAGCGATCTGACCGCGTGGACGGCCGTCCTCCGACAGTGCCCACTCAAGCACAGAAGGGGTGACGGGAGACCGCTTCGGTGCCACAATCCACCCCTCTCGTCATCGACCAGAGCCAGCCTGACATACCCATCTCAAGAAACCCGACACATCGTGATCTTACGATTGTGCAAAGTCATATGACGGCGAGCTACGCTGCCACCCGTACCTCGATCTCATCGGCTCAGGCTAGGGGTGGGGGGTCACGGTTCGAATCCGTGGCAATTGCTCGTCGGGCTGCTTGCCTTCGCCGTTCTCATGTTGTTCAAGTTCTGCAGCCTTGGCCTAGATCACCAGATCCCAGGGAACGCGACAACCAGGAAGGGCAAGGTGGTTCTTATGAACGGTCTTCGCAGGGTTCTATCTGTTGGATTCAACACGGCGACGGCAGTAGGCGCGGGCATGGTGGCTGGCTTGCCACTCCTGACCTGAGCTGATGAGGTCCAGCGCTAATGACCCCGTATGGAGCCACCCGCTGCCTCGAGCCGGGCGCTCTGGCCGAGCCGCTCAGGGGAGCGCGATGGCGCCGCCCAGGTCCTTGCGGCTGACCAGCAGCCGCCGGTAGGCGTCCAGGCGCGCCGGCGTGGAATGCCCGGCCGCGACCCAGGCATCCAGCTTGCAACCGTCGGCAGCCGACAGGTGCTCGCAACTGCCCGGACACTGAGCTGCGCCGTCCTCCAGATCAGGAAAGGCCCACAGCACGTCGTCGGCGCTGACGTGCGCCAGCCCGAACGAGCGCACCCCCGGGGTGTCGATCACCCAGCCACGCAGCGGCTCCGGCAGCGCCAGCGCGAAGACCGAGGTGGAAGTGTGCCGGCCCTTGCCGGCCTCGCTGACCACGCCGGTGCTGCGGGCAGCGCCCGGCACCAGGGCGTTCACCAGCGTCGACTTGCCGACCCCGGAATGCCCGACGAAGACCGTCACGTGCGAATCCAGGACGGCGCGGATCGGCGCCAGGTCGGCCCCGCGCGAGGTGACGATGGCGGGGATGTCGAGCTCGGCGTAGTTGTCCAGCACCTGCTCCGGCGAGGCGAGATCGGCCTTGGTCAGCAACAGGATCGGCTCCAGGCCGGCGGTCAGCGCGGCGACCACGCACCGGTCGATCAGCCCGTACACCGGCGGCGGGTCGGCCAGCGCCGCCACGATCAGCAACTGGTCGGCGTTGGCCACGATCACCCGCTCGTACGGGTCGTTGTCGTCGGCGGTGCGCCGCAGCACGGTCTCGCGCGGCTCGACCCGGACGATCCGCGACAGCGTGTCCGGCGCCCCGGTACGGTCGCCGACCACCCCGACCCGGTCACCGACCACGATCGCGGTGCGGCCCAGCTCGCGGGCCCGCATCGCGGTCAGCAGCACGGCACTGCCGTCCAGCAGCACCGTGAACCGGCCCCGGTCAACGGTGACCACCATGCCGGTCGCGGCACCCTCGTGCGCCGGCCGCTGCTTGGTGCGGGCCCGGCTGCCGTAGCGAGTGGGCCGGTTGCGGACGTCGTCCTCGTCCAGCCGCCTGGTGTCGCGCTGCGCCATCCCGGATCCCGGCTTATCCGGGGGCCTGGGACGGCGAGAGCAGCTGCTGCCACATGCCCGGGAAGTCTGCCAGGGTCTTGCTGGTGCAGCCGATGTCGTCCACCTTGACGCCGCTGACAGCCAGGCCGAGCACGGCGCCGGCCTGGGCCATCCGGTGGTCGGCGTAGCTGTGCCACCGGCCGCCGTGCAGCGGGGCCGGACGCACCAGCAAGCCGTCCGCGGTCTCGGTGACGTCGCCGCCCAGCCCGGTCAGCTCGGTGGCCAGCGCCGCCAGCCGGTCGGTCTCGTGGCCGCGGATATGGGCCACCCCGGTGATTACCGACTCGCCGTCGGCCAGCGCCGCGAGCGCCGCCAGCACCGGCGTCAGCTCGCTGGCCTCGTGCAGGTCGGCCACCAGCGGGCCGATCGTGCCGGTGCCGGTCACCGTCAGGCCGGCGTCGTCGCAGCTCACGCTCGCACCCATCGAGGCGAGCAGCTCGGCCAGCAGCGCGCCGGGCTGGCTGGTGGTCACCGGCCAGCGCGGCACCGTCACCGAGCCACCGGTCACCAGCGCCGCCGCCAGGAACGGTGCGGCGTTGGACAGGTCCGGCTCGATCACCTGGTTGGCCAGGTCCAGCGCGCCGGGGGCGATCAGCCACCGGTTCGGCGTGCCGGTGTCGATGCTCGCGCCGGCATCGCGCAGCGCCGTCACGGTCATCTCGATGTGCGGCAGCGACGGCAGGCCAACGCCGTCGTGCACCAGTTCCAGGCCCTTGTCGAACCGCGCTCCGGCCAGCAGCAGCGCGGAGACGAACTGCGAGGACGCGGCGGCGTCGATCTGCACCCGGCCGCCGGGCAGCGAGCCGGTGCCGTGCACGCTGAACGGCAGCGCCCCGCGGCCCTGGTCCGAGATCACCGCCCCGGCCTGCCGCAGCCCGTCTATCAGGGTGCTCATCGGACGGGTCCGGGCGGCCGGGTCACCGTCGAAGTGGCTGGTGCCGGCAGCCAGCGCGGCCAGCGGAGGCACGAACCGCATCACGGTGCCGGCCAGCCCGCAGTCCACCGGGCCGCCGTGCAACGCGGCGGGAGAGACCAGCCAGTCCGGGCCGTCGTCGCGCACCCCGACGCCGAGGCTGCGCAGCGCCGCCGCCATCAGCAGGGTGTCGCGGGCCCGCAGCGGTGCGCTGATCCGGGTCGGGGTTGCTGACAGCGCGGCCAGCACCAGCGCCCGGTTGGTCAGCGACTTGGATCCGGGCAGCTCGACGGTGGCCGTCACCGGACCACCGGCCGTCGGCGCGCTCCACGGGGTGCGGGACAGGGCTGCCACGCCTTCAGTATGAAAGCTCAAGCCGGCTCGGCCGCCTGACACCACCGCACGGCGGGCAAGGCCGTCAGTCCTGCCCGGCCTCCCGGCGGCTGCCTGCCCGGGTACGCAGCGGGTCCGGAGCGCCTTCCTGCGGAAAGCGGCTCAGGAACTCGGCTTCCAGATCCAGCATCCGCCGGGTGTGGTGCTCCAGCGCGTCCTCGCTGCCGCCCAGCACGGTGTCGTGCCGGGTCTCGTGCAGGTGCTTCAACTCACGCCGGAGGTCGTCGTCATCCAGTGCTGCCGGATCGATACCGTGCGGGTGCTCTGCCATCACAGCTCCTTAGCTTCAGGTGCGATCTGGTAGCCGGCTGCTTGGCGCCAGTTCTGCCGCGCGGGCGTCCACGCTCGTTGGAGATTATGCCTGCGCGGCGACACCGCCGCGTCCCGCCTACAGTCTGCCGGGATGCCGGCTGGACTGGTCGATCCGGACCGCTTCAGAGCGGCAGGCGCTCCTGCTCCGGCACGGCCACCGGCTCGATGAGTTCCGGTCCGTCGTTGCGGACGTTGCCGACCGCAGGCGAGACGACGTGGGGCTCCAGCCGGACCTCCGGGATCTGGTCGAGGATCTTGCGGGCCGTCGCCGGGTCGTCACTGGAGCAGTCCAGCCAGGCCGCCCACAGCTCAGGCGGCACCAGCACCGGGTTGCGGTCATGGATCTCGCCCAGCAGGTCGGGGGCCTGCTGGGTGATGACCGTGCACGACCACAGCCACCGGTTCGGGTCATCGTCGGCCAGCGTCGGATCGCGCCACAGCTCGTAGAGCCCGGCCATCGCCAGCAGCCGGTCGTCCGGGTCGTGCAGGAAGTACGGGACCTTGCCGTTGTCGGTCTTCTGCCACTCGTAGTAGCCGGCGGCCGGCAGCAGGCACCGGCGGCGGGCCGCGGCCTTCCTGAAGGCCGGCTTCTCGGTGACCGTCTCGATCCGGGCGTTGATCATCCGGGCGCCGCCCTTGGCATCCTTGGACCAGCTGGGCACCAGGCCCCAGCGCAGCGTCCGCAGCTGGCGAACCGCCTTCCCGGGCTCGGCCTGCTTGTCCGGCTCGGCCTGCTCGGTGGATTCCTTCGGCGGCCGTTGCAGGATGGCGCGCACCGGATCGGTGGGGGCGACGTTCCAGGACGGTGCCGGTTGCTCGCCGACCACCTCCTCGACGTCGAACTCGGAGAGAAGATCGGCTGTCGAGGCAGAGCTCACGTAGCGACCGCACATAACCACGATTGTGCCGCACCGGCGCCGGTGGCAGGTTCGGCGATGCGGCAGGATGGCGTTTCCACAGCGGAGCCGGCCGCGCCGGCGGAGGGGAGCGAGGCGATGCCACGGCTGACGATCGCGACCCCGGTCGGCCCGGCGGTCCTCGAGTTGGACACCGCGGTCGATGCCCGCCGGTTGCTGGTGCTCGGGCACGGCGCCAACGGCTCGATCGAGGCACCCGACCTGCTGGCGGTCCGCAAGGCCTGCTTGGCCACCGGGATCAGCGTCGCCCGGGTGATCCAGCCGTACCGGGTGGCGGGCAAGAAGGTGGTCGCGCCGACCGGCACCCTGGATCAGGCCTGGCGGGCGGTGATCGCCTCGCTGGGACGGCGCAAGGCGGTGGCCGGACTCGAGTTCGTCTACGGCGGCCGGTCCTCCGGCGCTCGGGTTGCCTGCCGGACCGCGGCGGACGAGCTGAGCAGGCCGCGCGCGATCGCCGTCGTCGCGCTGGCGTTTCCGCTGCATCCGCCGGGACGTCCCGAGAAGTCGCGGCTGCCCGAGCTGGCCGCGGTGCCGGTTCCGGTGCTGGTGGTGCAGGGCGTCAATGACCCGTTCGGCATGCCCGGCCCGGCGCCTGGCCGCAGGGTCGAGCAGGTGCCCGGCGACCACGGCCTGCGGCGCAACACGGCCGGGATCGGTGAGCTGGTCGCGAACTGGATCAGCGCTCTCGCCGACCAGCCCGCGTGACAAGCCGGTCACGGCAGTGCCAGAGTCGGTTTCGCCCGCACGGAAGAACGCAGAAGTACCCGCGGAACAACCGCATCGGACCCAGTGGGAGCCACCCCGACATGAACCACGACAACGCCGGCATCGCCGAATTCCTCGCCGCCCGCGATCTGCTGCTGAACAGCCGCGGCGGTGACTATGCCCGCATCTACCAGCAGTTCAGCTGGCCACGTCCCGAGCTGTTCAACTGGGCCCTGGACTACTTCGACGGGGTGCTGGCGGTCGAACGCCGCGACCAGGACGCGCTGCGGCTGATCGAGGACGACGGCAGCCAGGCCAGCTATACCTTCGGGCAGCTGTCGGATCGCTCCACCCTGCTGGCGGGCTGGCTGGCCGCCCACGGGGTCAGCCGCGGCACGCGGGTGTTGCTGGTGCTGGGCAACCAGGTCGAGCTGTGGGAGTCGATGCTGGCCTGCATGAAGCTGGGCGCGGTGATCATCCCGGCCACCACGCTGCTGTCACCGGCGGACCTGGCCGACCGGCTGGAGCGTGGCGCTGTCGGAGCAGTGCTCAGCCGCTCCGACCTGACTGCCGGCTTCGGCTCGCCCGATCAGCGGGCCGCCGGCGGCTACCTCGGGGTGGCGGTCGGCGAGCCGGTGGACGGCTGGCTGGACTACGCCGAGGCCGCCGGCTTCGACCAGCCCTTCCAGCCCGAGGTGCCGACCGCGGCTTCGGACCCGCTGCTGCTGTACTTCACCTCGGGTACCACCGCCCAGCCCAAGCTGGTCGAGCACACCCATCTGAGCTATCCGGTGGGGCACCTGTCGACGATGTACTGGATCGGGCTGCGCCCCGGTGACGTGCACCTGAACGTCTCGTCGCCGGGCTGGGCCAAGCACGCCTGGTCGTGCTTCTTCGCGCCCTGGAATGCCGGGGCCACCGTGGCGCTGTTCAACTACGCCCGCTTCGACGCCGCCCGGATGCTGGACGTGCTGGCCGAGGCCGGCGTGACCACGTTCTGCGCGCCGCCGACGGTGTGGCGGATGCTGGTGCAGCAGGACCTGACCCGGTGGCAGTTGCCGCTGCGCGAGGTGGTCGGCGCCGGCGAGCCGTTGAACCCCGAGGTGATCGAGCGGGTTCAACAGGCCTGGTCGCTGACCATCCGGGACGGCTTCGGCCAGACCGAGACCACCGCCCAGATCGGCAACCCGCCCGGCGAGCCGGTCAAGCCCGGGTCGATGGGCCGGCCGCTGCCCGGCTACCGGGTGGTGCTGGCCGACCCGGTGACCTCGCAACGGTTGACGGCCGGGGGAGGAACGAGCCAGCAGGGGATCGACGTGGCAGCCCAGGCCGGCGCCGAGGGCGAGATCTGCCTGGACCTGTCCGAGCGCCCGGTGGGGCTGATGGTGGGCTATCGCGACGATGCCGAGCGCAACGACACCGCGATGGCGCACGGGCTCTATCACACCGGCGACGTCGCCACCGTCGACGACGAGGGCTACATCACCTACGTCGGGCGGACCGATGACGTGTTCAAGTCCAGCGACTACCGGATCAGCCCGTTCGAGTTGGAGAGCGTGCTGATCAAGCACCCGGCGGTGGCCGAGGCGGCTGTGGTCCCCGCTCCCGACCCGATCCGGCTCGCGGTGCCCAAGGCCTATGTGGTGCTGGCCGCGGGCCACTCGCCGTCGGCCGAGCTGGCTGGCGAGATCCTGGCGTTCTGCCGGCAGCAGCTGGCGCCGTACAAGAGGATCCACCGGTTGGAGTTCGCCGAGTTGCCCAAGACGATCAGCGGCAAGATCCGCCGGGTCGACCTACGCGGTGCGGAGAGCAGCCGCGGCGAGCAGCGAGCGGCCGGGGAGTACCGCGAGGAGGACTTCAGCAAGGAGCGGCTCACCCGGTAGCGATCGATGCCGTGCCGGCGCCGCTGAGCCGGAGCAGGTCGGCCGGAGCCAGCTCGACCTGCAGCCCGCGCTTGCCGGCCGAGACGAACACCGTCTCGAATCCGGTGACCGAGGAGTCGACCAGTACCGGAATCGGGCTCTTGTGCCCGAGCGGGCTGATCCCGCCGAGGACGTAGCCGGTGGCCCGCTGCGCCTTGGCCGGATCCGCCAACTCGGCCCGCCGGCCGCCGGCCGCGCTGGCCAGCGCCTTGAGGTTCAGCCGGCTGGCCACCGGGACCACCGCGCACACCAGCCGGTTGTCGACCGCCGCGATCAGGGTCTTGAACATCCGGCGCGGGTCGATGCCCAGCAGCGCGGCTGCCTCCTCGCCGTAGGAGCCGGCCCGGCTGTCATGGGTGTAGGGATGCAGGGTGTAGCTGACCCTGGC
>DASZEI010000476.1:0-1960 GCA_035940975.1 Jatrophihabitans sp.
GCTGCCGAGCTCGTCCAGCGCCGTGGCCAGCTCGCCGGGACTCACCGGCAGTTCCACCGCGCCGATCCGCAGTCGCGGGCACCGCCCGGCGATGGCCAGCGCCGCGGCCAGTTCGGCCGGGCCGCCGGGCACCGTCATCGAGATCTCGGGCAAGCCGGCACCGGCCGGCGCCCCGTCGAATTCGGCCAGCGCCCCGTCGAGCTCGACCAGCCGGCCGGCCGGGCAGACGAACCTGGCCACCAGGTCGGCGTACCAGTCCTGCCGGTAGCGGGCATGGCCGCGGACCGCGTCGGGCATCGCCGCGTTGCCCGGTGGGAACAGCGCGGCGTCGTCGAACAGGCCGGAGAACAGGGCCGGAATGCTCACCCGCGACCGCCGGACCAGCTCCAGGCATAGCGGCCGTCGTCGGCGGCCTGACCGCCCTCGCCGAGTTCCAGCGGCCGGAAGGTGTCCACCATCACCGCCAGCTCGTCGAAGGCCTCGGCGCCGATGCTGCGCTCGTACGCGCCGGGCTGCGGTCCGTGCGAGTGGCCGCCCGGGTGCAGGGAGATCGAGCCGGGACCGATGCCCGAGCCCTTGCGGGCCTCGTAGTCGCCGGCGACGTAGAACATCACCTCGTCGGAGTCGACGTTGGAGTGGTAGTAGGGCACCGGGATGGACAGCGGGTGGTAGTCGACCTTGCGGGGGACGAAGTTGCAGATCACGAAGTTGTCGGCCTCGAAGACCTGGTGCACCGGCGGCGGCTGGTGCACCCGTCCGGTGATCGGCTCGAAGTCGGCGACGTTGAAGGCGTAGGGGTACAGGCAGCCGTCCCAGCCGACCACGTCCAGCGGGTGGTGGGCGCTGACGTGCACGGTGCCGCCGATGCCACCGGGAGCGACCGGGTCGCGGTGCTTGACGTGGACCGGGACGTCGCTGCCCTCACCCGACAGCGGCTCGGTCGGTCCGCGCAGGTCGCGCTCGCAGTACGGGGCGTGCTCGAGCAGCTGGCCGAACCGGGACAGGTAGCGCTTGGGCGGGGTGATGTGGGAGTTGGCCTCGATGCAGTACAGCCGCAGCGGCTGGTCGCCGGTGGGCAGCCAGCGGTGGGTGGTGGCGCGCGGGATGATCAGGTAGTCGCCCGGGCCGACCTCCAGCGCCCCGAACACCGTCTCGACCCGCGCCGCGCCGGCCTGGACGAACACGCACTCGTCGCCCACCGCGTTGCGGTAGAACGGCGAGGCCTTGGCCGCCAGCACGTAGCTGATCCGGACGTCGGCATTGGCCAGCACCAGCCGCCGGCCGGTCACCGCGTCGATGCCGGCCGCGTCCTCCTCGTCGAACAGCGAGGGCAGCACCAGGTGCCGGGGCAGCAGCGGGCGGTTGGGGACCCTGGTCTGGTCGGGCAGTTGCCACTCGCACGCCTCGGTGATCGCCGACGGGATGTTGCGGTGGTAGAGCAGCGAGGAGTCCGAGGAGAAGCCCTCCTCACCCATCAGCTCCTCGAAGTAGAGGTTGCCCTCGGGGTCCCGGTGCTGGGTGTGCCGCTTGGGCGGAACCGTTCCCACGCTGCGGTAGTGCGCCATCTGCTCGACTCCTTCGTCGCTGCCTGTGCGCTACAAACCTATCGCCCGGCGCTGACGTCCGGCGCGGGCCGCGGCTCCGCCGGCGTGCTCAGCGCGGTTCGGGCAGCGCCGAGATCTTGCCGCTGACGTCGGGATCCGGCCGGCTGTCGGGGCCGGCTTCGGTCCGGCCGCCGATGTAGAGCCAGCCCAGCAGTTGCTCGGAGTCGCCGACCCCGAGCAACTGCCGCACCTGGGGGAGCCCGACCCCCGGCCCGGTGCGCCAGATCGCCGTCCAACCGGCGTCGAAGAGCACCAGTTCCAGGGTGGCGACCAGAGCGGCAGTGGCTGCCAGCTGTTCCCAGCCGGGCACCTTCGGATGCTCGACCGGGGTCGCGATGATGCTGAGCAGCAGCGGC
>DASZEI010000477.1:0-2065 GCA_035940975.1 Jatrophihabitans sp.
GTGTTCCTGCATCCGGACCGGGTGGCCGCCGGCCTGCCTGACCTCGACCCCAACGACCCCGAGGACGAGGATCCGGACGCCGAGACGGTGCTCAGCGCCGGCTGAACTGACCGGCTGAGTTGACTACCAAGGCTGACCGGCTGAGCTGACTGCCAAGGCCGCCCGACCGATCAGCCGCGCGACTGCTCCAGCCGGCCGAGCCGCTGCCGGATCTCCTCGAGGATCGAGCGGACCGGCGCGCTCAACCCACTCATCGACAGACTGGTCTGCGCATAGGTGATGCTGCTGAGTGCCACCAGGACGGCGCTGCGACAGGTGTCCAGCTCGACCCCGAGGGTGCGCAGCGTGGCGGTTGCCGGATCGTCCTGGGGGCCTGCGAGCAGCCCCAGCAGCATGTGCTCGCAGCCGATGTAGTTCTGGCCGAGCAGCAGGGCAGCCTGCGCCGCGCGCTCGCACACCTCGTCCAGGCTGGCAGCTGACGGCGGAGTCTCTGAGGCGCGTCGAGTCGCGGAGCCGGTCGCCCGGAGCTCGCTGCGCAGGTCCTCCGGATCGACGTCGAGACCGCGCAGCACCGCCACCGCGAGGTTGTTGGCCTCGTCCAGCAGCCCTTCGAGCAGTTCCACCGAACTGGCCGGCCGGTGTGCCGCGGCGGCTGCCGCGGTCGCCAATGCCAGCACTCGCTCGGCCCGCGGGGTCATCCGGGAGCGCAGCCGGAGGGATTCCTCGGTCTGGCCGATGCCCGGTTGCTCGGTGCCGAGCCCGACCTCGATGGCCGCCACCGCGTCGGCCAGCGCTCGCTGGCAGACCGCGGACACCGGGATGCCGGCGTCGCGTACGGCGGCGGCCAGGCTGTCGGGTAGGTAGACATTGATCTTGGGCATGAGAAGCCTCCAGCCGGGCGCGCGGTCATACTCTTGGGGTTATAGAAGGTTTATAACCCTATACGGGTTAGAGTTGCAAGAGGAAGTAGACGGACCGCCTAATCTTTCCTTGACGTAATCGAACAATTGTTCGAAGATAGAGGGGTGACCGCCGCCGGGTTCCAGCATCTTCCGGAACCGGAGTATGCCCCTGATCAGGACCTGGATCACGACCTCGAAGTCGATCGCTTCGATGACAGCGACGGCGCCTACGCGGTCGCCGAGCCCGACCCGTTCAGCCACTCACCAGCGGTTGCGTTACGCCGGCCGGCGCTGCGGCCCACGCTGCGGGCCGAGCTGAATTCCCAGCAGGCCGGTGCCATCACCACCCTGACCACCCCCGCGCTGCCACCACTGCCGGTGCCGGCCGGGCTGAGGCAGCTGCTGCCGGACGGGCTGCGCCGGGGCAGCACCGTCGCGATCACCTCCTCGGTGTCGCTGCTGTTCGCCCTGCTCGGCCCGGCCTCGGCAGCCGGTGCCTGGACGGCGATGGTGGGCATGCCGGCGATCAGCGCGGAGGCTGCCGTCGAGGCCGGCATCGAGCTGGAGCGGCTGGCGATCATCAACCCCCTACCGAGGGAGGATCGCGACGACGCAGGAGCGAGGACCGGACCGAACGGCGGATCGGGTTGGTTCGGGGCATCGTGGACCACCGCGGTCGGCGCCCTGCTCGACGCCGTGGACGTGGTGGTCGCCCGGCCGAACGGGGTAACCGATGGCGATGCCCGCCGGTTGACCGCACGGGCCCGCAGCAAGGGCGGCATCCTGGTGCTGTTCGGCCCGCAGGCCGCGTCCTGGCCGGCCGTGGAGATCGAGCTGTCGGCCACCCATGGCCGTTGGACCGGAATCGATCGGGGCTACGGCCGGCTGCGCCAGCGCCAGCTGCGGGTGGCGGCAACCGGGCGAGGGCGTTCGGCCCGGCCCCGCAGTGCCGATTTCTGGTTGTGACCGATGACGACCGAGTTGTGAGCCGATGACGACCGAGCAGCCTGTCCGAGAGCGGCCGGGCCGCGAGCTGCCCGGGCCGCCCCGGATGGCCGCGGTCTGGTGCCCGGACTGGCCGGTCACGGTGGCGCGGACCGAGGCAGGGCTGGCCGGCACCGAACCCATCGCGGTGCTCACCGCCAACCGGGTCGTCGCCTGCT
>DASZEI010000478.1:0-3303 GCA_035940975.1 Jatrophihabitans sp.
TGTGCACGGCCGGCGTGCCCTCCTGCTCGGCCTGCCCGGTGCGGCACCGGTGTGCCTGGCGGCTGGCCGGTTACCCGCCGTACGAGGGGCCGGCGCCGCGGCCGCAGCGGTTCGCCGGCACCGATCGGCAGGTGCGCGGGCTGCTGCTCGACGTGCTGCGCGGGCGCCCCGACCCGGCGCCCGCCTGGGCTCTGGACGCGGCCTGGCCGGACCCCGACCAGCGCCGGCGGGCCCTGGACGCGCTGGTGGCCGACGGCCTGGTGGACCCGTTGCCGGACGGCCGGTTCGCGCTGCCGTCCTGACTCGCCGTCGCTGACGACCGAGCCGATCACCGGCGGAATTCGTCGGTTCTCGCCTAGTTGCCGTGAAAGCAGTTAAAGTGCAACCGCGCACGCCGGAACGGTATGCGCCCGTCCGGCGCGTTCGCCGGAATGCTGTCGGGGGGCCGCATGCGCCGGTTGGTTGCCGTTCTGTCCTGTCTCGTTCTGGCCGCCGCAGGCTGTGTGACCCTGCTGCTGGGCTCGTCCGGCGCCGCGGCGAGCACTCCTGCCTCGGCCGCCGGCACGTTCCATCCGGTGGACTCGGTCCGGGTGCTGGACACTCGCACCGGCTCCGGGCTGGCCGGCGGCCACGTGGCGCGGTTCGCCGTCACCGGCCGCGGCGGCATCCCGGCCGGGGCCGCGGCGGTCATCCTCAACCTGACCGTGCTGCGACCCGCCACGGCCGGCTCGATCGCGGTCTTTCCCGGTGACACCGCCTGGAACGGGGCCGCCTCGGTCACGTTCGCGGCGGCGCTGAGCAAGCAGAGCATGGTCACCGCCAAGCTGGGCGCGGACGGCACCCTGTCGGTGCGCAACAACATCGCCTCGACGATCCAGGTGATCGGGGACGCCGCCGGCTACTACACCGGTGGCACGCCGAGCACCCCGGGCGCCTTCCGGGCCATCGCGTTCCAGCGGGCCTTCGACACCCGCCAGTCGCATCCGCTGGCAGCCGGCTCGGTGACCAGGATGGCGATCGCCGGCCACGGTGCGGTGCCGGCCACCGGTGTGGCGGCGGTGCTGGCCAACCTCACCGTGCTCACGCCGAGCCGGACCGGCTCGGTGTCGACCTGGGCCAGCAACGCCGCCTGGGACGGTAGCGCCTCGGTCAGCTTCGCGGCCGGTCGCACCGAGCAGGACGTGCTGAGCGTGGCCCTGGGCAGCGACGGCACGGCGCTGATCCGTAACAACACCGGCGTCGCCCTGCAGGTGGTGCTGGATCTGATCGGCTACTACCTGGCCGGCACCCCGACCGGCTACGGCGCCTACCAGCCCATCACGCCGACCCGGGTATTCGACGACCGGCCCGGAGCTTTCAATGACCCTCTCCAGCCGGGTCAGGCGGTGCCGGTCAGGCCCGTCTTGGACCAGCGCAGCCGGGTCAACCGCGTGCCGGAGTGGGGCGTGCCGGCGGTGGTCGTCCGGTTCACCGTGCTGACCCCGGCGCGGGCCGGCTCGCTGTCGATCTTCCGTGGGGATCGCGCCTGGAACGGCTCCACCACGATCAGCTTCGGCGCCGGAGCCACCGTGCAACAACAGCTGACCACCGTGCTCGGTCTCAACGGGGTATTCCAGCTCCAGTACAACGGTGCCGGTTCGGTTTCGGTGGTTGCCGACGTGCTCGGCTACTACTTCGGCGTGCCGAACCCGCTGCACTACACCGCCGGGCAGGAGATCAATCCCCGGCACGGCCCGCTGGCTGACATCTCCTGCCCGACCGCGACGTTCTGCATGGTGGTGCAGCGCAGTGGCTTCGCCGAGAGGTGGAACGGGACGGCCTGGAGCAGGCCGGTTCGGGCCGGGCAGGCCAGGACGCTGGCCTCGGTGTCGTGCACGTCAGCGAGCTTCTGCGTGGCCATCGGCAATGATTCCAGCGGCCTTACCGACCTCGAGACCTACAACGGTGCGAGCTGGACCCATGCGAGCAACCTGCCCGTCAATTCCAGCACCGACAAACGGGTGTCGTGTGCGTCCACGACCTTCTGCGTGGCCAATTCCGGAGCCAACTACGCGACCTTCAACGGCAGCAGTTGGTCGACCCGGACGGCGACCGGCCAGCAGTTGTTCTCGTTGAACTCGTTGTCGTGCCCGTCGGCGACCTTCTGCATGGGTACTGATCTGGGCGGCAACGCGGGGACGTTCGACGGCACCAGCTGGTCAGCGCGGGCGAGCGTGACCGGCACGGTCACGCCATGGTCGGTGTCCTGCGTGTCCGCCTCGTTCTGCGCAGCGGTCGGTCGGACCGAGGCGGTGACGTTCAACGGCACCAGCTGGTCGGCGCCCAGCACGATCGACACGAATCGCCTGCTGTCGGTCTCGTGCGCCAGCGCCACCAACTGCCGAGCCTCGGACAGCTCCGGATCGGTGCTCAGCTTCGACGGCACGCACTGGTCCGCCTCGGTGCCGGTCGAGTCGAGCGGCCTCGCGGTGCTCTCCTGCTCGAGCGCCGGCACCTGCGGGCTCATCAAGGTGGCCTCGAACGAGGCCACCGCGGCCATGTTCGACGGCACCAGTTGGTCCGCGCCACAGACGGTGGATGTCCTGCCGGGCAACCTGACCGGGGTGTCCTGCACCGCGGCGAGCTTCTGCGTGGCCGTGGACGCCAGCGGTTACGCACTCTCCTACAACGGAACGACGTGGACCTCACCGACCCAGATCGACGGCGGCAAGACACTGACCGACGTGTCCTGCACGGGATCGAGCTTCTGCGTCGCCGTGGACAGCCTCGGCCGGGCACTTACCTTCGACGGCTCGAACTGGTCGTCCGCGGTGCCTGTCTATCCCGGCCGGTTGGCGGCCGTGTCGTGCACCAGCCCGTCCTTCTGCGTCGCGGTCGGCGCGGACAAGGCAGCGACCTTCAACGGCAGTAGCTGGACCACGCCGGTGTCGATAGTGCCCGGACCCGGGCTGAGCGACGTCAGCTGCCGCAGCACCACCTTCTGCGTCGCGATCACCTCCTCCGGCTACACCGCCAGGTTCAACGGCATCAGCTGGTCCGAGCTGGGCCAGACCGCCCCTGGCAATGGGGTCGACCTCTCCTGTCCCACCACGTCGTACTGCCTCGCGTCGGGGTTCTCCCAGTTGAGCAGCTGGAACGGTAGCGCCTGGTCGCCGTACTTCGAGCCGGTGACAACGGTCTACGCGGCATCCTGCCCGCAGGCTCAGTTCTGCGTCGCGGCCGCCGGGAGTGTGAACACCGCCGCGGCCATCGGCACCGTGTGGGACGGCAGCGAGTGGAGCATGCCGGTTACCGCGCCGGCCG
>DASZEI010000479.1:0-11095 GCA_035940975.1 Jatrophihabitans sp.
ACCGGATGAGGACATGACCGAGACACGCTGGCTCAGTGCCGAGGAACAGATCGCCTGGCGGTCGTTCGTGGACGGCTTCCGCGCCCTGATCGACGTCCTCGATCGGCAGTTGCAGGCCGACAGCAACCTGCCGCACAGCTACTTCGAGGTCCTGATCCCGCTGTCGGAGGCCGAGCACCGGACGTTGCGGATGAGCGAGCTGGCCGAGGCCGCCCGGTCCTCTCGCAGCCGGCTCTCGCATGCGGTGGCCCGGCTGGAGGAGCGCGGCTGGGTACGCCGGCTGAACTGCCCGACCGACCGGCGCGGTCAGCTGGCCCAGCTCACCGACGAGGGTTTCGCCATCGTCGAGGCGGCCGCCCCGGGTCACGTGGCGGCGGTCCGCAAGTACCTGATCGACCGGCTCAGCCCGGAGCAGCTGAAGGTGATGGGCGAGATCGGCCAGGTGCTGCTGGCCAGCACCAGCGACAGCGACCTGCCGCCCCGGCCGGTATGACCGGCCCTTCCAGCCGACCGGTCGCGACACGATCATGGAATATCGGTCAATCTCGGGTTTGACCTAGACAACCGGATACCGTCCAAGCCATGGACCCGGTGCGCAATCCCTACGCCCCCGGAGCAGGCCAGCGGCCGCCTGAGCTGGCCGGCCGGGACGCCGAACTGCTGGCCTTCGACGTGGTGCTGGAACGGGTCGCGCGCGGCCGGGCGGAACGCTCCATCGTGCTGACCGGGTTGCGCGGCGTCGGCAAGACCGTGCTGCTCAACGCGCTGCGGTCCGCGGCCGTGCGAGCCGGCTGGGGCACCGGAAAGCTCGAGGCCCGCCCGGACCAGTCGCTGCGCCGGCCACTGGCCGCTGCCCTGCACGTGGCGATCCGGGAACTGGGCGGCGGCCCCTCCGGTGCCGACGAGCACGTGCTGGGGGTGCTGCGGTCCTTCGCGCAGAAGGACGCGCCCGGGGCCAAGCTGCGCGAGCGCTGGCAGCCGGGCATCGAGGCGGCCGCGGTGCCCGGCCGGGCCGACTCCGGCGACATCGAGATCGACCTGGTGGAACTGTTCGGCGACATCGCGGGGCTGGCCGCCGACGCCGGCCGGGGTGTGGCGATCTTCCTCGACGAGATGCAGGATCTGGGGCCCGAGGACGTCTCGGCGCTGTGCGCGGCCTGCCACGAGCTCAGCCAGAACGGGCTGCCGCTGGTCGTGGTCGGTGCCGGCCTGCCGCACCTGCCGGCGGTGCTGTCGGCGAGCAAGTCCTACAGCGAACGGCTGTTCCGCTATGCCCGCATCGACCGGCTGGACCGGGCCGCGGCCGACCGGGCGCTGCAAACACCGGCCCGGGACGAGGGCGCGGAATTCACGCCCGAGGGCCTGGCCGCGATGTATGAGATCACCGCCGGCTACCCCTACTTCCTGCAGGCCTACGGCAAGGCGGTCTGGGACGTCGCGCCCGGCTCGCCGATCACCGCTGCCGACGTCCGGGTTGCCGCGCCGCTGGCCGAGGCCGAGCTCGCGGTGGGCTTCTTCGGTTCCCGGTTCGACCGTGCCACCCCGGCCGAGCGGGAGTACCTGCACGGCATGGCGGCCACCGCGTCGGCGGAGCAGGCCGAGGCGCCTGCCGAGCCCGAGTCGGTGCCGACCGCGGCGGTCGCTGAGTTCCTCGGCCGCAAGCCGCAGTCGCTGTCACCGGCTCGGGACGCGCTGCTGAAGAAGGGGCTGATCTATTCCGGTGCGCGCGGCCGGATCGCGTTCACGGTGCCGCACTTCGGGCGCTACCTGCGCGCCCAGCAGATCGACTGAAAACCGATGGTCGGCCCCGGCGCCGTAGGACTCGCTAGCCCTGTCTTGGATAGTCGCTAGCTATCCCAGGTAGCGGTAGCCCGCCGGCGCAGCCTGAATGCCCGGCTGCCGGCGCGGGGAGTGATCGCCGACTGATCACGCCTCGGTTGCAGTTCGAACTCGGGACTTCTCCCACGGCGGTCCCGGCCCGAACCTGGAACGGTGACGATCAGCGCTACCCTCTGGCGAGCCCGTCGCCTGCCCGGTGCGGGTGCGGCGCTCAGTCCGGGTGAGTCGGCGGCCGCGCAGCCCGATCCGGTGGGCGCCACGGCCCGGCGGCAGCGCCGCTATGCCCGTTCCGAGCGGGCCGGGATGGCCGCGGCGGTCAACGACCGCTTCCTGGACGCTGTCGTGCTGCTGTCGGTGCTGGTATTCGTGGTCCTGGTCATGGGTGTCGGCATGCTCGTCCTGCAGGGCGCGCTGCAGCGCTGACCCGGCCGGGCGCCGCCGCCCCGCCTCCACCGGAGCGGCGGCTGTGCCACCGGCAGCGCTCTGCCAGGATGGCGGCGACCAGCTTTGCCGCCGCGGTAGGCCCGCTACCGCCTGACGAGGTGAGATTTCGTGGTACAGCCGCCGCCTTACGGGGGAATCCCGCCGGCCAATCCCTACTACCGCGCGATGGCTCCCAAGCCCGGCTGCATCCCGCTGCGGCCGCTGGATGTCGGCGAGATCCTCGGCGGCGCGCTGGACGCGATCCGGCGCAACGCCCGTACCGTGCTGGGGCTCTCGGCGGTCGCGGCGGCCGTCCAGGCGCTGATCACGCTGATCGTCCAGCGCTATGCCAGCGTGCAGGGCCGCCAGGCGATCGACCAGAGCGATCCGGCCAATCCGGTGGTGCACTGGGACCAGCTGGGCAAGGTGCTCGGCAGCACGATGGGGCTGTCGCTGCTGGGCAGCATCTTCGCCGCCGTGCTCACCGGCATGATCGTGGTGGTGGTCACCGAGGACGTCGTCGGGCGGACGGCCAGCCTGGAGCTGGTGTGGTCGAAGGTGCGCTCCCGGATCTGGCGGCTGATCGCGCTGTCGTTGCTGGTCGGCCTGCTCTCGGCTGCCGGCCTGGCGCTGTGCCTGGCGCCCGGGATCTGGCTGTGGGGCATCTGGGCGGTCGCGGTGCCGGCGCTGATCATCGAGAACCACAGCATCGGCCGGGCCCTGCGACGGTCCCAGAACCTGGTGCGCGGCACGTTCTGGCGGGTCTGGGGGATCCGGGCGCTCGGCTTCGGCATCACGCTGCTGCTGGCCGGGATGATCAGCGCCGTGGTGGGCGCCTTCGCCGCCGCGCTGACCGGCGACCAGCCGGCCGGCTTCCTCGGCACCGGCGCCGGGTCACTGTCGTGGACCTACCTGCTGATCTCGGCGATCGGCACCGGCCTGGTGGTCACCTTCACCGCACCCTTCCAGGCCAGCCTGGACTCGCTGCTCTACGTGGACCTGCGGATGCGCAAGGAGCAGCTGGCGCGGGATCTGCAGCAGGCCGCGGCCGGCGTGCGGCAACCGCCCCGGTACTCGCCCTAGCCGGCGGGGACGAGGTGCCGGGCCCGCAGCGGTAACGTCAGCCGGGTGACTACCTCCTCCATCCGCATCGGGGTCCAACTCCAGCCGCAGCACGCCGACTACGCCGAGATCAGGCGAGCACTCGCCGAGGCCGAAGATCTCGGGGTCGACATCGCCTTCAACTGGGACCACTTCTATCCGCTCAACGGTGAACCGGAGGGCAAGCACTTCGAGTGCTGGACCATGCTGGGCGCCTGGGCCGAGCAGACCTCACGGATCGAGATCGGCGCGCTGGTCACCTGCAACAGCTACCGCAACCCCGACCTGCTGGCCGACATGGCACGCACGGTCGATCACGTCAGCGACGGACGGCTGATCCTGGGCATCGGCTCGGGCTGGTTCGAGAAGGACTACCAGGCCTACGGCTACGACTTCGGCACCGCCGGCTCACGCCTGGACCAGCTGGCCGAGGCGCTGCCCCGGATCGAGCAGCGCTGGGCGCGGCTGAACCCGGCGCCGACCCGCAAGATCCCGGTGCTGATCGGCGGCGGCGGTGAGCGCAAGACGCTGCGGATGGTCGCCCGGCACGCCGACATCTGGCATTCGTTCTCCGACCTCGACGCCTTCAACCGCAAGTCTGAGGTACTGGCCGGCTGGTGCGCCGAGATCGGCCGGGACTTCGCCGAGATCGAGCGCTCGGTGGCCGTGCGGCCCGGCGCGCCGGCCGACTCGGGGCCGGCGTTCGCGCAGGCCGGTGCGCGGCTGTTCACCGTCGGCCTCAGCGGCCCGTCCTATGACCTGAGCGCGGTGCGCGACTGGGTGGCCTGGCGCGACAGCCTCTAGCCCGGCCGCGCCGCGGTTGACGGGTCCCCACCCGGCCGTTAGCGTCCGCTGTGCGTGATGGCGTGCGGAAGCCGGTGAAATCCCGGCACGGTCGCGCCACTGTGAGTCGGCCACTGTCGGTGGTCGGTGAGTCAGAATGCTTCGCCATCGCGACGCCCCAACTGACAAGGGACGCAGAATCCCTGAAGGAGGCACCACATGAGCAGCACTTCTCCGTCGCCCACCGCCACCGCCACCCCGGTCGTGGTGCCGATCAGCACGGCCGCGTTGTGGCTGGCCGGCGCGCTCTTCCTGGCAATGGCGATGTACTTCCTGATCGGTGTCGACCAGGGTGCGGTTTCGATCTTCGGCCAGAACAGCAACATTCACGAGTTCGTGCACGACGCCCGCCACCTGCTCGGGTTCCCCTGCCACTAGCCACGACGCAGCCGCACGATTCCACGTGGAGAAGGACCTCTTCGGACGCGGCGTGCTCTGCGGAGCGATCGCCGGGCTGCTGGCCTTCGTGTTCGGCCGGATCTTCGCCGAACCGTACGTCCAGCAGGCCATCGATTACGAAGCTGGGCGCGAGGCCGCCCAAGCCCTGCTGGACAAGGCCGCCGGCCTGCCGGCCGAACCGGACCTGTTCAGCCGCACCGTCCAGGCCGACGTCGGCCTGGGTGTCGGGATGATCGCCTTCGGCATCGGCATGGGCGCGCTGTTCGCGCTCGTCTACGCGGTCTGCCTCGGCCGGGTCGGCCGGCTGGGCCCGCGTCCGCTGGCGTTGCTGGTGGCCGCCGCCGGTTTCCTGGGGTTGTACCTGGTGCCGTTCCTGCGCTACCCGGCCAACCCGCCGGCGATCGGGGACGCCGACACCATCCAGCAACGCACCGGCATGTACCTGCTGATGGTGTTGAGCTCGGTCCTGCTGCTGGCGCTCGCGGTCTGGCTCGGCCAACGGCTGCGCGGCCGGTTCGGAAACTGGAACGCCAGCCTGCTGGCCGGCGCGGCGTTCGTCCTGGCGATCGGCATCGTGATGGCGCTGCTGCCTTCCTTCGGCCAGCCGGCAACCGGCAGGTTCGCCGCCACGGCGACCGAGACCCCGCTACCGCTGACCGATGCCAACGGCGCGATCAGCTATCCGGGCTTTCCCGCCGACGTGCTGTTCTACTTCCGGCTGTACTCCGTCGCCGGGCAACTGCTGCTCTGGGCGGCGATCGGCCTGCTGTTCGCACCGATGGCCGACCGGCTGCTGCGCCCGGCTGCGCACCCGGTCAATCGGGCAGACGCGGCTGCCTAGCCAGGACCGGCCGCCCGCGTCGCTGACCCCCGCTGCGAGCCGGCGGCCGGCGCCGACCGGCTCGGGCCTGCTGGCCGGACTCGCCCGGCTCGGACCGTTCTTCGCCCTCGAGTGCCACCGGCCGGACGCCCCGCTCGGCGGTCGGTGGCGGCCCTTGGAGGAGTTGCTCCGCGGACCCGGCGCGCTGGGGGACCAGGTCACGGCGGTGCGCGCCGCTCTGGCGGCGGCCAGTGGACAGCAACCCGACGACGTCGAACTGCGGGTTGCCGCCTCGATGACGCAGCTGGGTCTGGCCGGCCGGCTGATCTGTCCGGCGCTCGGCGTGGCGGTGCTCTGCGGTGGCCTGCTGGAGGTGAACCCGACCCGGATGCGCTGGCAGCCCGGTCCGGGCGGTGCCGTCGCGCTGTCGGTCGACACCGACACCGTCACGGCGGCGACCGGAACCGCGGCGGCGATCGGAAGCCTGGCAGCGGCCGGAACCGCGGCAGACCCTGTCGCCCTCGCCGACGCGCTGGCCGCAACCGTGCTGGCCGGCCCGGTACGAGCGCTGGTCGAGGTCAGCAGGCAGTTCGCGGTGTCGCCCCAGGTGCTGTGGGGCAACGTAGCCTCGGTCGTCAACGGCGCGCGGGGGCTGATCGGTGCCGCCGAGCCGGAACTGCTCGGGCGCGCCGAAGCCATCGTGGCCAGGCTGCTGGACCAGCCACCATTGGGCGCCACCCACCAGGGCAGCAGCTCGGCGACCGGCTTTCGCCGGCGCACTTGCTGCCTGGTGTACCGGCTGGTGGCAGCGCAGGCTCCGGTGTGCGGCGACTGCGTGCTCGACCGGGCGCCGCTGGCGACCAGCCGACGACCGGTGAGCTGACTCGATGACTTGAGCGGGTGACGGGAATCGAACCCGCGCCGTCTGCTTGGGAAGCAGAAACTCTGCCATTGAGCTACACCCGCGTGCGCTACCGGCGCAACCGCTCCATCATCGTAGCGAACCTGCTCGGACGTCCAGCCCGGTCAGTCCCGCCCGGTCAGGCGCTGTGGCTGAGCTGCATCCAGTCGGCGTCGGTGTCGGGCGCGAACAGCACCCCGGGGCCGCAGTCGAAGACCCGCTCGATGGCCCGGGCGGTACCTAGCGAGCAGGTGGTGCGCCGTCCGGTGAACAGGTGGTTGACCGTGGCATGCCCCAGGCCGGCCGCCCGTGCCAGCTGGCGCTCGGAAAGGCCGGCGGCGTCGAGGAAGTCGATCAGTGTCTGACGGCTACGCAGTTGCATCGCCCGTCACCCCAGCCACAAACGGAACGCTGAAACAAACCCCATCTTCATATTGCTTCCCCTCGTGCAGATGGCTCAGGGCAGTAACATCCGCCGCGCGGATGCTGCCGCAGAAGTCGACGCGTTCACTTGCGTGAAGCGCTGGACACCGACGGTGAGGCGGGCTAGGCACTTTGTCTATTGCCGTCTATACTGTCTACCGTCGCTAGCGACCAGCGACGTGATCGTAATCAGGACAACTCGGCACAAGCAAGAGCTGTTCTTTGTTAAGCGCGCCCTCTACGCTGTCGCTTGCTATTCGGCCATCACCGCGCTTGCGGTTTCGGCCACCCAACGAAGGAAACGTTGCTATTGAGCACGCTGTCCGAGTACCTCAACGAGCACCTACCGCAGGGCTGGCAGAAGCCGCAGTTGGTAGAGGCGCTCAGCGGCACGCTCGACCGTGCGACCGTATACCGGTATCTGGCTGGAAGCCACCCGAGAAGCCCGGCCGAGACGGTACTCGAAGCGTTCGCCGCGGTGCTTCCCGGAGTGTCCGTCGTCGAGCTGCGGGCCGCGGCCAACCTCTCGACCGGCGCCGAGGAGCCCTGGGTGCCGCCGGTCGAGGCGAACCGGCTCAGCTATCCGCAGCGCCGGGCGCTGGAGGCGTTCATCAAGGCGACCGTCGGCCCGGTAGACGACGTCGACGAGCCCGTGCACCAGGAGCAGGCAGCGGACGTGCACCCCAGCGTCCCGGCGCTGAGCGAGCAGGAACGGGCCGAGGTGGAGAGTTACGTCCGCCGGCTGCACGCCTCGGGACGCAAGGACCTCGCCGACCGGGTGGCGGCCTCGCTGGTAAGCAACCCGGCCGTCGAGGCTGTGAGTGGATCGGCTGACGCCTCAACGTGCTGAGTCAGCTCGGCGGGTCCTGGGGCCGGCGGTCCTCGGGCTGGGAATCTTCGGGCCGGCGGTCCTCGGGCTGGGAGTCCTCGGGCTGAGCCGGTGCCGGCCCGCGGCGAGCTTCGATCCGGAAGTTCTGCCGCCACTGGTCAGCCAGCGTCAGGTCCCCGCGCACCGCCACCTCGTCGTCGTCCGCCCGGTTCCAGACCCAGCGGTAGAGGTCGCTAGCCAGGCCGAACACGCTCAGGTCCGCATCGTCGAGGGCCACCGGGCGGCAGCTCAGCAGCTGCGGACCGACGGCCAGCGTCCAGCAGGCGTTGGAGTCCAGCGGGGTCAGTGAGATGGTCCGGTCGCCGGGCAGGCGGCTGCGGTCGAAGCGCGCGGCCGAGGTGGTGAGCAGCTCCTCGATCCCGTCGACCGCGAACTCCGGCTCGAAGTCCTGGACGCCGAAACCCGCCGCCAGCTGGGCGTCCACCCGGTGGATCGCGGTCTCGTGCGCCAGCCGGCGAGCCCAGAACAGCTTGCCCGACGGGGCCGGCCACATGGTCCACACCACGGCCCGGTCCGGAGTGGCCCGCAGTTGGCCGAGCAGCCCCCGCAGGCCGGCGTCATAGACCTCGAACAACTCGCCGTCCTCGGGGGTGGCGAACTGGAAACCCTCCGGCCGGCCACCGCGCAGGATGGCGGTGGCCCAGTGGTGCACCTTGGTGACGTGCCCCAGCAACCGGGCCACGTTCCAGCCGGGGCAGGACGGGACGCCGGCCCCCAACGTCGATCGGCGTGCCGAGTCCCGTAGCAGCCGGCCCTGCCGCTGCAGCTCGTCGAGGTAGTGCTCGAACCCGACCACTCAGGTGAGCCGGTGCATCCAGCCGTGCGGGTCAGGAGCCTTTCCGGTCTGCAGGTCCAGCAGCGCCTTGCGCAGCCGCATGGTCACCGGCCCGGCGCCGCCGTCGCCGACCGCCCACTCGGTCTCGGCGCTCTTGACATGACCGACCGGGGTGATCGCCGCGCCGGTGCCGCAGGCGAAGACCTCGGTGAGCTCGCCGCTGGCATTGCCGGCCTGCCAGTCCGCGGTGGACAGCATGGCCTCGTCCGAGCTGTAGCCCAGGTCCTGGGCCAGCGTGAGCAGCGACTCGCGGGTGATGCCCGGCAGCAGCGTTCCGGTCAGCTTCGGGGTCACCACCCGGGCGTCGGCGCCGCTGCCGTAGACGAAGAACAGGTTCATGCCGCCCATCTCCTCGACGTAGCGGTGCTCGACCGCGTCGAGCCAGACGACCTGGTCGCAGCCGTGCTGCTGGGCCTGTGCCTGGGCGACCATGGAGGCGGCGTAGTTGCCGGCGCACTTGGCATCACCGGTGCCACCGGGGGCGGCCCGGCTGAACTCGGTGGACAGCCACACCGTCACCGGCTGCACCCCGCGCGGGAAGTAGGGGCCGACGGGCGAGGCGATCAGCAGGTAGGAGTAGGCGTTGGAGGGCCGGACCCCCAGCCCGACCTCGGTGGCCATCATGAAGGGCCGCAGGTAGAGCGAGGCCTCCGGGCCGTCGTCCACCCAGGCCTGGTCGAGTTCCACCAGTGCCTGGATCGACTCCAGGAACAGCTCGGCGGGCAGTTGGGCCATGCCCAGCCGGTAGGCCGAGCGGGCCATCCTGGCGGCGTTGGCCTCCGGCCGGAAGACCGCGATCGAGCCGTCCGGCTGGCGGTAGGCCTTGAGGCCCTCGAAGATCAGCTGCCCGTAGTGCAGCGCGCTGGTGGCCGGGTCGAGCGTCACCGGGCCGTAGGGCAGCACCGCGCCCTGGCCCCAGCCGCCGTCGGCCGTCCAGTCGATCTTGACCATGTGGTCGGTGAAGAACTGTCCGAAGCCGGGGTTGGCCAGCGCGGCGGTCCGCTCGGCCTCGGAGTGCGGGTTCGGGTTGCGCTGCACGATGAGGGCCATAGTTAGACATCCTAATGACTGGCCGCCCGATGACTAGCCGCGTGCCGGGCAGGCTCGAGTGCTGCCAACCGCCGGCCGGAGATCGACGCCGCGCTAACCCGCGGACAGCACCGCGGGCAACGTGGCGGTGAGCACTCGCAGCAGTTCCGCCCTCGACAGCCGCGGGTCAGCCACCCAGCCGAGCACCGCCTCCTCGACCAGTGCCGACCAGCCCCGGGCCAGCAGCCGAACGGTGGGGCTGTCCCGGACCCCGAACACTTCCAGGTTGTCGGTGATGCGGGCCGTCATCGCGTCCCGGGTCTGTTCGAAGATCTCCAGCAGCGCCTCGTCACCACCGGCGGCCCCCCGGACGAGTGAGATGTAGGCCTGGTGATTGGCCAGCACGTAGTCGATGTAGTGGCCCAGCGACAGGGCCAGCCGGGCGGGGGGCTCCTGGGACATGTCGGGCTTGGTGCGGGACAGCAGGTCATCGGCCGCCCGGCGCACCACCGCCCGGTGGAAATCCTGCTTGTTCTTGAAGTAGTGGAACAGCAGCCCCCGGGAGATGCCGGCCTCCTCGGCAAGCACATCGACGGACAGCTCGTCCAGCGTGCGGGTCGCCAGCATCCGGACTCCGAGATCGAGCAACTGCTCCCGCCGGGCGTCCGGATTCAGCCGGACCCGCTTGGACGTAGCCGTCATCGGCAACCATGCCCAGCGAGCACCATGCGATTCATCTTATGAAGGCTGTCCATCCCCGCGCAGTACTGGTCGCCGCTCGATGCCCGCTGTCGAGTGCCGTCGCCGAAGTTCTAGGCTGACCGCCATGATCGACCGGCAGCCCCCGCTGGACCCGGCGGCGCTGCCCGACCCGGCGGCGCTGCCCGACCGGGTGGCGGTGCTGATCGTCGGCGCCGGCTTCGGTGGGCTGGCCAGCGCCATCCAGCTGGCCGCCAGCGGCGAGCAGGACTTCCTGTGCATCGAGCGGGGCAGCGAGGTGGGTGGCACCTGGCGGGACAACACCTATCCCGGCGCGACCTGCGACGTGCCGTCCCAGCTGTACTCCTTCTCCTTCGCCTTGAACCCGGACTGGTCCCGGTCGTTCTCGACGCAGCCGGAGATCCAGGACTACCTGCGCACGGTCGCGCGCGATTTCGGCGTGTTGGACCGGTTCCGGTTCGGGGTGGAGTTCCTGGCCGCCCGCTGGGATGCCGGACGCGCGCTGTGGCAGATCGAGACCTCGGCCGGCCCGGTCACGGCGAACCTGCTGGTGTCGGCGGCCGGCGCGCTGTCGACGCCGAAGATGCCGCGGCTGGCCGGCCTGGAAACCTATCGCGGCGCGGTGTTCCACTCGGCGCGCTGGGACCACCAGCAGGACCTGACCGGCAAGCGGGTGGCGGTGATCGGCACCGGCGCCTCGGCGATCCAGATCGTGCCGGCGATCCAGCCGCAGGTCGGCAGCATCGCGGTCTATCAGCGCACGCCGCCGTGGATCGTGCCGCGCGGCGACCGCCCGGTGAAGCCGGCGGCCCAGCGCATGTACCGCCGGCTGCCGGCCGCGCAGAAGGCCGTGCGCGGCGCGCTGTACGCCAC
>DASZEI010000480.1:0-6746 GCA_035940975.1 Jatrophihabitans sp.
CACCGCCCAGCGCGCGCCGGCCGGCAGGACCGGCCAACCCGAGCGCTCCGGACGGTCGGTGCCGCCGCCCACCAGCAGCCCGGCGCGACCGGCGTCGGTGCTCTTGAGCAGCTGCAGGGCCGCCCGGGCCTCGGCGGGTGAGCTGACCGCCACGGCGTCGGCCAGCGCGCCCAGCGCGGCGGTCAGGGCAGCCTCGTAACCGGGCTCGACGCTCAGCAGCGCGGCCACCGAGCCGAGCAGGCCGGGCAGCCGTCCACCGGCCGCCAGCAACGCGCCGGCGCCGTCCTTGCGGGTCAGGCCCATCGCCAGCGCTTCCCGGCGGGCGGTCCAGGTGGATCGCTCGCGCTCGGCGGTCCGGTGTGCCTCGGTGAGCTGGCGCAGCCGCTCGGCCGCCTCGGCGTGGCGGGCCAGCGCCGCCTCGTGCCGGCTGTCCAGGTCCAGCTCGCCCTGGTCGAGCTCGCCGACCTCGCCGTGCGCCGCCTCCAGTTGCGCGCGGGCTGCCGCGGCACGTTCCCGGGCCTGGCCGGCGGCCGCCGCGATCCGGGCGATCTCGTCCCCGCCGGCCGCTGCCCGGGAGCGCAGCGCGTTGTCCTGGCCGGCCAGCTTGGCCAGCCCTTCGCGCCGATCGGCGACCGCTCTGGCCGCGGCCAGCACGGCCCGCTCGGCGTCGGCCAGCTCCCGCTCGTACTGCTGCCGCTGGGCCACCGCTTCCTGCAACAGCTGCCGGGCCGCGGCCAGCTCCGCCGTCAGCGCCTGCTCGCCGGCCCGCACCTCGACCGCCTCGCGTTCCAGCTCCTCCGGATCGCGGGCCAGGCGTTCCTGCTCGGCGAATTCCGACAGGTGCCGCAACCGCTGGGTGGCCAGCTTCTGGGTGCCCTGGAAGCGCTCGGACAGTGCCGACAGCCTGAAGAAGAGGTCCTGGGCGGCCGCGGCGGCGGGAGCGTCACCGGCCAGCGCCGCCTCCAGTTCCAGCTCGGTCGCGACCGCCTCGGCCAGCGCCTGCTCGACCTCGGCCCGGCGCTGCCGGACGGCGGTCTCGTCGGCGACGTCGGCCTGCAGGCTGTGCCGCAGGCTGCTCAGGTCATCGGCCAGCAGCCGTAACCGGGCATCGCGCAGTTCGGCCTGCACGCCGGCCGCCCGGCGGGCGATCTCGGCCTGCTTGCCCAGCGGCTTGAGCTGGCGGCGCAACTCGCCGGTCAGGTCGGTGAGCCGGGTGAGATTGGCCTGCATGGCCTCGAGCTTGCGAAGCGCCTTCTCCTTGCGCTTGCGGTGCTTGAGCACCCCGGCGGCCTCTTCGATGAAGCCGCGCCGGTCCTCCGGCCGCGCTGACAGGATGGAGTCCAGCTGGCCCTGGCCGACGATGACGTGCATCTCGCGGCCGATCCCGGAGTCCGACAGCAGCTCCTGGATGTCGAGGAGCCGAGCCGCCTCCCCGTTGATCTCGTAGTCGCTGGCGCCGTCGCGAAACATCCGTCGGGTGATCGAGACCTCGGCGTAGTCGATGGGCAGCGCGCCGTCGGTGTTGTCGATGGTGAGCGTCACCTCGGCCCGGCCCAGCGGCGGCCGGCCGGCCGTGCCGGCGAAGATGACGTCCTCCATCTTGCCGCCGCGCAGTGCCTTGGCGCCCTGCTCACCGAGCACCCAGGCGATGGCGTCGACGACGTTGGACTTGCCCGAGCCGTTGGGACCGACCACGGCGGTGATCCCCGGTTCGAACCGCAGGGTGGTGGCCGAGGCGAAGGACTTGAAGCCCTTCAGGGTCAGCGACTTGAGATGCACTCAGGCTCCGGACGTGGCTCGGCGGCACGGCAGGCAGACCACAAGTCACAGCGGTCGTGCCTGCTCCAGAGGCTAGCGCGCCGGGCGCCCGGAGTGGCTCAGGCCAGCGCTGAGGCGCTGCTGGTTATGCGGTGCAGCTCGTCGAGCAGTTGCTCTGATTCCTGCGATGCTCTCAGCTCAGCCAGCTCGGCTTCGAGGGCCCGTACCCGGCCCTTGAGCCGTGCCACCTCTTCAGCGAGGTAGCGGTCTGAGGAGGTGGGAAGGTATCCCAGCAGCGCCCTGGCCATGTGCCGACCTTTCACGGACTGCCGGCCGCTCAGGATGCGGAGGCGGGCGGCGCGTGTGCGCCGCAGGCGTCCGGCGAGCTGGCCGGTCGGGATGGGGGATGTACCCCCCATGGTCGCACCGTCACGGCTTAGAAACAAATCACGCCCGAGGAGATTCGGGGCTTGATTATGGCGAGCACCTGTGTATCGATCCTCAGCGCTCGACGAAGCCGGTGAAGCCGCCCTCGGCCGCGTCGTATCGGGCCTGCACGCTGTCGACGACCCCCGGGGCGTCCGGGCCGCGGAGCTGCTCGACCAGCCGCTCGCAGCTGTTGCGGGAGCCTTCGGCGCTGACCTGCACCCGGCCGTCGGGCAGGTTGGCCGCTTGGCCGACCAGTCCCAGCTCCAGCGCCCGGCACCGGGTCCACCACCGGAACCCGACGCCCTGCACCTGGCCCGAGACCAGGGCCGTCAGCCGCACCTCGCTCACCCGAGGGCCCGGCGGGGCGGCCGCTGGCACCTGGGACAGAAGTAGGAGGATCGGTTCATCCACTTGGCGCGCGCGATCGGTCGGCCACACCGCCCGCACGGCTCGCCGACCCGGCCGTAGGCGTTCAGCGAACGGTCGAAGTACCCGCTCTCGCCGTTGACGTTGACATAGAGCGAGTCGAAGGAGGTGCCCCCGGCGCGCAGCGCCTCGGCGAACACCAGCCGCAGCTCGGCCAGCAGGGTGGTCAGCGACTGCCGGGAGATTCCGGCGGTGGGCCGGTCGCCGTGCAGCCTCGCCCGCCACAACGCCTCGTCGGCGTAGATGTTGCCCACCCCCGAGATCGAGGACTGATCCAGCAGCGCCCGTTTGATGGTGGTGTTGCGGCGCCGGACCGAACTGATCCAGGCGGCGTCGTCGAAATGGTCGTCGAGCGGATCGCGGGCGATATGGGCGATCCCGGCCGGTACCCAGGTCGGGCCGTCAGGCACCAGCTCGTCCAGGTGCAGCCCGCCGAAGGTCCGCTGATCCTCGAAGCGCAGCTCGTTGCCGCCGTCGGCGAAACCGATCCGGGCGCGCAGGTGCGGTCCCGGCTCGGTGCCCGGGGCGAGCATCAGCAGTTGCCCGCTCATGCCGAGGTGGCCGATCAGGCAGGACGGGCCGTCGTCCAGCGGCAACCACAGGTACTTGCCGCGCCGCTGGGCCGACTCGATCCGCCGGCCGACCAGCCGCTGGGCCAGATCCTGCGGACCAGCCAGGTGCCGGCGGATCGCGCGCGGATGCAGCGAGTCGACCTCGGCGATGGTGCGACCCACCACCCAGCGGGCCAGGCCGGCCCGCACCGTCTCGACTTCGGGAAGCTCGGGCAACGTCAGCCCGCCGCGGGGATGTCGGGCCGCGGTTCGGCCAGCGGCGGCTCGGTGGTCGGTTCCGGCGACAGCGCGCGCCAGGCCGCCTCGGCCGCCGCCTGCTCGGCTTCCTTCTTGTTGCGGCCGAGCCGGATCCCGTAGGTGATGCCGTCCACCACGGCAGCGGCCGTGAACGACTTGGCGTGGTCGGGACCGTCGGAGGTGATCACGTACTCCGGTACGCCCAGCCCGCGCACCGCGGTCAGTTCCTGCAGCGAGGTCTTCCAGTCCAGCGCGGCGCCATAGCCGGGGGCCGCCGCCAGCACCGGGTCGAACAGCTGGTGGACCACCCGGGCGGCTGTCTCCAGGCCGTGCTCGAGGTAGATAGCGCCAAGGATCGCCTCCAGCGTGTCGGCCAGGATCGAGGGCTTGTCCCGGCCACCGGTGGCGTCCTCGCCCCGGCCCAGCAGGATGTACTTGCCGATCCCCTCGGGCCCGATCTGGCGTGCCACGTCGGCCAGCGCGCGCATGTTCACCACCGAGGCGCGCAGCTTGGCCAGCCGGCCCTCGGCCAGGTCGGGATGGGCACGGTAGAGCGACTCGGTGACCACCACGCCCAGCACCGAGTCGCCCAGGAACTCCAACCGCTCGTTGTGCGGCAGGTCGCCGTTCTCGTAGGCGTAGGAACGGTGGGTCAGCGCACGACGAAAGAGCTCGGGGTCGACGTGCACCCCGAGCTCCGCGGCGAGCTCCGCTGGCTCGGCGGTCCGGACCGGCTTGGTCGCCACCGTCAGCGGCTTTCCCGCCGGCGGGCAGAACGTGTCATCGCGGTGGCTCAGACCGCGAGAACCTGCCGACCGTCGTACTGGCCGCAGTTGGAGCATGCGGTGTGCGGCAGCTTGGGCTGGCCGCAGGCGCGGTTGGGGCAGCTGACCAGAGTGGGGGCGCTGGTCTTCCACTGCGAGCGTCGTGCCCGGGTGTTGGCACGCGACATCTTCCGCTTCGGAACGGCCACGGCGGTTACTCCTGACTCTGGGATGAACTATCGGAACGTGGGACATCATCGGCCACCCCGAACCGCTCGGCCAGAGCGGCCCAGCGCGGGTCGAGCCGGGCGTGCGTGTGGTTGTCGGGCAGATCGTCGAGCAGTTCCCCACAGTCGGGGCACAGACCGCCGCAGTCCGGCCGGCACAGCGGCGTCAGTGGCAGGCTGAGCACCACCGCGTCGCGTACCACCGGCTCGAGATCGAGGTGGTCGCCCTCGAGCCGCGGAATCTCGTCCGGATCGGTGGTCTCCTCGGTCGCGCTGTTCGGATAGGCGAACAGTTCGACGAAGTCGACCACCAAGTCATCGGTGAAGCTGGTCAAGCAGCGCCCGCACTCACCGGTGACCGACCCGGTGACCGAGCCGGTCACCAGCACACCTTCGGTCACCGACTCGAGCCGGACGTCCACCACGAGCGGCGCACCTTCCGGCACCCCGATCATGTCCAGGCCGAGCTGCGCAGGCGCGGAGACCTCGCGCCGGTATTGGCGCTGCAAACCTGCCCTGCGTCCGAGTTCCCTGGTATCCAGGACGAACGGGCTGCGCGGGTTCACTGCACGACCTCTACCGGTTGAGTTCTCAGCGTTCTTGGAACAGTGTCTTCTGTCGAGCAGCATCTCTGTGCAGCAGCATCTCTGCCAGAACTGCCCGGACATGCGTTGGCCGTCGTTCAGAATACCTGAGCCGTCGGCGGCGCGGAAATCGCGCGCGGACTACACCGCCGGGGGCGGCTGCTGGCCGAGCGCGTTGCGGCCGTTCTCGGCCGTGGCCGCCAGCCGCTGCAGGTTGTCCACCAGCTCCGACAGGGTGGCGTAGGCGTAGTCGTGCGCCTGGGAGGTGAGGGTGCCGGCCTGCTCGCGGGCCGCGGCCAGCATCGCCTGGCACTGCTGCTCGGCCTCGGCGCGCAGCCGGGCCGCCTCGGCCACCGCGGCCTGGTGGACGCTGGCCGCCGACACCAGCTGGTCCTGCTCCCGCTGGCCGGCCTCGACCAGCTCGCGCGCCTGCCCGGCGGCCGCCGACACGCTGGCCTGTGCCTGCTGCTCGGCGGCCTCGACCACCGTCCGGGCGCGCGCCTGGGCGCCCGCGGCCGTCGCCTCGGCCTGCTCGTGGGCCTGTCGCAGTTGCTGCTCGGCCAGCCCGTCGGCCTCCGACAGGATCCGGTCGCGCTGCGCCACTACCCGGCGGGCCTCGGCCAGCTCCGGCGGCAGCACCTCGCGCAACGCGTCCAGCAGGTCCAGGGTGCGCTCGCGTGGCACCACGCAGGACGACGACATCGGTAGCGTGCGGGCGGTCTCGACCAGCTCGACCAGCTCGGTCAGCACCTCGTCGGAACGTGCCAGGGTGTGGTCGGTCATCGCTGCTGCCCGTCCGGTCGGTGGATCTCGTCCAGCCGGCTGAGCAGCCGCTTGTACACCGAGGGGGGCAGCAGGCTGCTGACGTCCCCGCCGTAGGTGGCGATCTCCTTGACCAGGCTGGAGGCCAGGAAGCTGTACTCCGGATTGGTGGGCAGGAACAGCGTGTCCACCCCGGCCAGTCCCCGGTTCATCTGTGCCATCTGCAGCTCGTAGTCGAAGTCGCTGATCACGCGCAGGCCCTTGACCATCACCGGGATCTGGTGGGCCCGGCAGTAGTCGACCAGCAGCCCGTGGAAGGAGTCCACCCGGACGTTGCCGTAGCCGGCGGTCACCTCGGTGAGCATCGCCATCCGCTCCTCGACGGTGAACAGGCTGGACTTGTTGCGGTTGATCAGCACCGCCACCACGACCTCGTCGTAGAGCTTGGCGACCCGCCCGATGATGTCGAGGTGGCCGTTGGTGACCGGGTCGAAGGAGCCCGGACAGGCGACCCTGCGGACTATCGGCTCAGCGCTCATCTCGCACCTTCCGGTGGGGCTCGCCGGCTGGCGGGCCCTGGCGGGCACGCAACAGGGCAGCGGGACTGCTACTCCCGGCGACCGTACCAAAGGCAACCCTCGCCGTAGCGCCGCTGCTTGATGGCCTTGATCTCACTCGGCCAGGGCGGCTGAACGTCGCGCCAGGACCGTTCGACCACCACGACGCCGCCGCTGACCAGCCAGCGGTCCTCGGCGAGCGCGGTCAGCAGGGTGCCGATCACGGCGGTCGAGACGGCGTACGGCGGATCGACGAAGACCAGGTCGAACGGCTCGGCCGCCCCGACGGCGCTGAGAAAGGTGACGGCCGTGCACCGGTGCACGGTGGCGCCCTCCAGGCGGAGCGCGGTGATGTTGTCCTGCAGCACCGTGGCCGCGCGCCGATCGGACTCGACGAACACCGCGGCCGTGGCGCCCCGCGACAGCGCCT
>DASZEI010000481.1:0-1505 GCA_035940975.1 Jatrophihabitans sp.
TGTCCTCCTCGCCGCCCGGGTAGACGAACGAGTCGCGGGGTGCGTAGAACGAGAAGCCGGTCATCACCTGCAGCGGCAACGCCGGGCGCAGCGCGTACACCGGGTGCTGGGCGTCCAGGAACTCGATGGACTGCACCTCGAACGTGCTCACCAGCTCCCCGATGTAGGGATAGTTGCCGGCGATCAGCCGGTTGCCCACCCGTGTGACGTAACGCAGGTGGCCGGCCAGGACGATGTCGGCCGTGTCACCGACCTGGGCGCGGGTGCGGATGATCGGCCGCCCGTCCACCGAGGTGGTGGCCGTCGCGACGCCGCCTTCCACCTCCAGCGTGGTGGAGCCCGTCCCGGCCGGGACGCCTCGCTCGGCCGCGTACTCGCGCATCACGTCCGAGGAGTTGAAGTAGTGCGTGAAGAAGCGTGCCGGTGTTACCCCGTCCGGCGCGAACAGATCCAGGTCCAGCCCCAGGTAGGTGAGCGAGTACGCCCCGAATCCGGTCGTCTGCTCGGCCGAGTCCACGACGTACTGGTTCATGTACACGGCGTGGTTGGCTGCCGGCTTCAGCGCCGGTGGGAGAAGCCGCGCGCACGCCTGCGGATCCTCGGGAATCCAGTTGGTGTAGAGCATCCGGCTGTTCAGGACGAGCTGGGGTGCGGCGAGCTTGCTGGTTGCCAAGGCGGTGTCCCTTCGGGTCTGCAACGGGTTTTCAGCGCTGTGCTGGGCTGATGAACCGTCCGGCCATAGTGCCGTTCCCGGCTGTCCTGCCGCAAGCAGGTCGCGCACGACCTTTCTACGCGAACTTTGGAAAGGGACGGCTTCAGCCGAGCAGGGTGTCCATCAGGTGCTGCAGTTGCCGGGCCGGATCCTCGGTCAGGCCGCCATGGATCGGGCCCGGTTGCACCACGGTGCTGCGCGGAGCGGCCAGCCACCCGAACCGCTGACCGAGGCTGATCCCGGCACGGGTCGCCGGGTCCGCCCGGCCGCAGCAGACCGCCTCGATGGCGGCCAGAGCCGAGCGCACCGCGTCCAGGTCCAGGTCGGGCGCCAGCGCCTTCAGCCGGTCCTGCTGCACCTTGCTGCCCGCGCACAGGTAGTCCGCGCTCTGGCTGTACAGCAGCACCCCGACGTTGACGAACTCCTCCCGGTCGACTCGCGGCACGCAGCGCAGCACCACGTACTGGAAGCCGTGCCGCTGGCGCTCGCTGCGATCCTCGCTCATGCCTGTCACCGGCTCTTCGCGCGAGCGCTCATCGCTTTCATTCGCTCCGGTCCATCCCTGCAGCGCTCGCGCTGGACTGATCGGCTCTTCGCTCATGCCGCGACCGCCCCCGGCAGCCAGCTGCGCTCGCCGAGCCGGGCCAGCAGGTAGTCCAGATAGCGCTCGCGTACCGCGGCCGGCCCGGCGCCATCCGGTTCCAGCCACTCGTCGGGAACCTCGTCCAGCACCTGCCCGAGCAGGTCACGATCCACCAGCGGCGCCAGCGTCCGGTCGGCTTCGGCCACCCCG
>DASZEI010000482.1:0-24092 GCA_035940975.1 Jatrophihabitans sp.
CGTGACGGCGCCGATGGTTCAGTTGGGACCGGACGACGAGTAGGGACGGGCTCAGTCCGGAACCCGCTCGGCCAGCGCGGCCAGTGCCTTGGGAAAGATCTCGGCCGGTGGGGTGACCAGACCGGCCCCGACCTGGCCGACGCCGGCCTGTTTGCCGGCCATTCCGGTGTTGATCTGCGGCAGGATCTCCGTACGGACCACCTTGGTGACGTCGATGCCGGTCGGTGAGCCGCGGAAGTCCAGCACCGGGATCGAGTACATCGGGTGCTCGCCGACGGTGATCTCATACATCCGCCGGGACGCCGCCAGCGCGTCGGCCACCTCGCCGCCGACGAACCGGACGATCGCCGGGGCGGCCGCCATCGAGAAGCCGCCGAGCCCCGCGGTCTCGGTGATCGCGGAGTCGCCGATGTCGGGGTTGGCGTCCTCGGGGCCGAAGCTGCCCAGGTACAGCCCGTCTACCACCTGCGCCGGCCCGGTGAACCACTCGTTGCCGGTGCCGGACACCTGGATGCCGAAGTCGGTTCCGTTGCGCGCCATCGCGACCACCACCGTGGAGCCGGGGAGGTCGCGGGCGGCGTCCAGGGTCAGCTTGCAGGCCGGCATCGCCAGGTTGAGGAAGAAGTGGTCGTTGCCGGCCACGAACCTCGCCGCCTCGGCGATGTCGGCCGACGGCGCGCCGGAGTCGATCAGCTCGGGCAGCAGTTCGCGCAGCAGCATCAGGGTGCCCGCCCGGTTGCGGTTGTGGGCCTCGTCGCCCATCTGCAGCATCTGGGCCAGGATCGCCTTGAGGTCGACCGGGCCGTGCTTGCGCACCGCCGCCTGCAGCAGCGGGCCCAGCACCCGCGACATCCAGCGCAGCCGATCCAGTACGTCGGGGGAGTAGGCGCCGTAGCGCAGCACCTTGCCCAGGCCCTCGTTCAGGGTGCAGTAGGTCCGCCGCCCGGTGGCCGGGTCCTCGACCACGAACACCCACATGGACGCCGACACCACGCCCGCCATCGGGCCGACCGCCGAGTGGTGATGGCAGGGGTCCAGCGAGTACCCGGTGCCGGCGGCGAACAGCCGCTCGGCCTGCTCGGGGTCGGCGGCCACGCCCTCCAGCACGGCGGCGCCCATCAGCGCACCGCGCAGCGGCCCGGAGGCCCGGGCCCACTCGATGGGTGGGCCGGCGTGCAGGAAGTCCCGATCGGCCAGCCCGAGCGTCTCGCCGGCCGGCAGCACGTCCACCAGGTAGGCCTCGGTGCCGACGATCCGGCTCAGCGCCTCGGCGTTGGCCGGCCGGCGGCGTGGGTCGGCCATCACCCGGGCCAGGTCGACGTGTGTGCCGGGCATCGGCGGCCGCCAGTCGACCTCGCTGACCTCGGCGCCCTGGGCGGCCACCGACTCGGCGAACAGGCTGACCCCGGCGGTGACCAGCCGCGGTGCCGCCCCGGTGAAGCGGTGAGCGTCGGCGCTCATGCGTGGCCTCCGGACCTGAGCAGGCTGAGGGCGTGCCGGGTGGCGGCGGCGTTGGAGGTGAAGACCGAGGCACCCGCCGCGTGCAGCCGCCGCGCCGAGGCGTCCAGCTGTTGCGGGTCGCGGCGGGCCCCGATCAGGCTCACCACCACCGGCACCGGCGCGCCGTCCAGCACCGGCAGCAGCTCGGTGACCGGATCCGGGTGGCTGCCGTGCCCGAGCAGCACGTCCAGCAGCACCACCCCGGTGTCCGGGTCGGCGAGCAGTTCGGCCAGCTGCCGGTTGCGCAGCGACGGGTCGATCATCGGGTGCGCGCGCCCCCGGGTGAGCGCGTCGTCGCCGAAGTCGATCATCAGGTGGCCGGGCCAGCGCAGGCTGGCATCCAGGGCCCAGTCCGACCGCAACGCGATGTTGGAACGCACCTCGCCGAGTTCGGCACTGGCGATCAGCATCGCCTCGTCGCACAGCGTGCCACCGCAGAACAGCCCGCGCAGCGCTCCGGGCCGTGGCTCTGCGGTGCTGGTCCCGGCGGTGCTGATCCAGGACGGCCAGTCCGGCACCGGCACCGCCAGCTCGCTCAGCACCGCCTCGGCCGCCTGGGTCAGGTCCGGCTGGTCCGGCCCGAGCAGCGCGAACCGAACGGGGGTGGCCAGGCTCGCGGCCACCTCTCGCACCCGCTCGGCCACCGGCGCGGCCGGCGGCTTGGACACCACCAGGATCAGCTCGGTGCCGGGGTCGGCGTCCAGCGCCCGCAACGCGGCCAGCGTGGCCCGCCCGGCCACCGGTTCGGACAGGTCCCGGCCGCCCACCCCGAGCGCGGCGCTGACCCCGACCCCGGCCGCGTCCAGCAGGCACAGCAGCTGCTGCGCGCCGGTGCCCGAGGCCGCCACCAGCCCGACCGGGCCGCGATCCAGGGTGTGCGAGAAACCCAGGCCCAGGCCGCCGACCACGGCGGTGCCGCAGTCGGGCCCCATCACCAGCAGCCCGCGCTCGGCCGCGGCGTCCTTGAGCCGGATCTCGTCGGCGACGCTGACGTTGTCGGAGAAGACCAGCACGTCGCAGCCGGCGTCCAGGGCGTCCATCGCCTCGGAGAAGGCGTGCTGGCCGGGCACCGAGATCAGCGCCAGTCCGGCGCCGGTGGCCGCCGCGGCCGAGCCGACGGTGCGGGGCGGCTGCTCGGCGGCGGCACCGCCGGCCGGTCGCCGCGGCGCGCTCAGCAGCCGCTCGGCCAGGTCCGCGGCCGCCTCGGCGGCCTGCTGGTCGGCGGCCCGGACGGCGATGAACAGCTCGTTGGGCGACTCGCCGCCGGGGGGCTGGAACCCCATGCCGGCCAGCATCTCGAGGTTGAGTTCGGTGGCCATCCCGACCATCGCGGCCTGCACCCCGGCGGCCTGGCCTACCTGGCGGCTGACCTGCAGCAGGGTCACCGAGTCGGCGTAGAGCCCCCGGCGCAGCAGTACCCGTTCCGAACTCATCCACGGCCTCCAGCCGGTATCGGTGTCGTGCGAACTGCTCAGCGGCCCTGGCTGGAACGTAATCAGTGAGCTACCTTCTGCCGATGGTTACAGTTGCCAACCATCAGGCTCACAACCTACGCAACCTGCCAGCGGTCAGCACCGACGGGCTCAGCGTGGCAGAGCTGCTGGCGGCACCGAGCCTGGTTGACACCGCCGTGCTGGCGGGCGGCTCCGGCCTGGACCGGGTGGTCCGGGGAGTCAACGTCCTGGAAGTGCCCGACATCCTGCCCGGGGTTAAGCCGAACGAGTTCCTGCTCTGCACCGCCGGCGCCCTGGCTCCGGCCGCCGATGACCGGGACACCCTGTTGCTGAACCTGATCCGCGACCTCGATGCCCGCCAGCTGCCCGGCATCGCGGTCAAGCTGGGTGCCGACCAGCTGCCGGCGCCGTCGCTCGAGCTGGCCGACGAGCTCGGCTTTCCGGTCCTGGGCCTGGCCGAGGCGGTGGTCTTCGACGAGGTGCTGGCCGATGTCTTCGGGTTGCTGCTACAGCGGCAGAGCCAGGTGCTGGCACAGGCCGACGCCCTGCACCAGGCGATCGCCAGCATCGTGCTCGGCGGCGGTGGCCTGCCCCAGATCGCCGATGAGGTCTCCCGGCTGCTGGACTGCGTGCTGCTGATCACCACGCCGGACGGCCGGGTGCTGGCCGACGAGGGCGGCATCGGGCACCGCCAGGCGGTGGAGGCGGCCGGGCTGTTCGACAGCAGCGGCCGGGTGCTGATCGAGCGGCTGCGGATCGGGCTGCAGAAGGACGACGAGCACGGCGGGCAGGCGGCGATGACCTCGATCGTGGCCGGCGGCGTCGATCACGGCCGGATCGTGGCCTACCGGCACCCGGACCCGCTGCCGCCGGGCACCGTGCAGGCGCTGGAGCGGGTCGCGATCGTCGCGGCGCTGACCATCACCAAGGAGCTGGCCGTCTCGGCGGTCGAGGGCAAGTTCCGCGGCGACTACCTGCGCGACGTGCTGACCGGTCAGGTGCCGGTGGACGAGCCGGTGGTGCAGCACTGCCGCTCGCTGGGCTGGGACATCGACCGTCCGATGGTGGTGCTGGTGGCCGAACTGGACGCGGCCGAGCCCAGCAAGCCGGGGGTCGCGCCGGCCGGGCCTTCGGTGGTGCACCGGTCCCAGCACGAGCGCTTCGTCTCGGCCTGGCAGCAGGTGCTGCGCGCCCGCGACAAGGCCGCCCCGGTGGTGGGCTTCAGCCACGAGGTGGTGGCGCTGGTGCCGGTGCGCTCGGGGGACCAGTCCCGGATGGTGGCCGAGCTGATCGCGGCGGTGTCCGGCGACCGGGGCGGCGGCCGGCAGTCCTTCAGCGCCGGGGTGTCGCGCCGGGTGCTCGAACCGTCCCAGATCGCCACCGGCTACGCCCAGGCCCGCAAGGCGGTCTCGGTCGGCAGGCGGGTGCACGGGCACGGCAGCGTCTCGCATTTCGACTCACTCGGCGTGCACCGGTTGCTGTCGTTGGTGCCCGACACCGCGGAGCTGAAGTCCTTCGCGGCCGAGGTGCTCGGCGACCTGGCCGGCGAGGCCGCCGAAGCGGCCGATCTGCGGCTGACCCTGCAGACGCTGCTCGACACCAACCTGAACGTGGCAGAGACCGCCCGGCTGCTGCACTTTCACTACAACACGCTGCGCTACCGGATCAGCAAGCTGGAACGGATCGTCGGGCCGTTCACCACCGATCCGCACCTGCGGCTGGACGTGGCACTGGCGCTGCAGGTCGTCCAGATGCGCGGCATCTGAGAGTTCCTCGCGGGACCGGCTGGCCGGCGATCGGAGCTTGACATATTCCCATATAGACATACGATCGAAGCATGGCACGAGCGGCGACTACGGCGGACGCGTTCAACGCGATAGCCGAGGCCCGGCGCCGTCAGATCCTGGACGCCCTGGCCGGCGGCGAACGGGGCGTCAACGACCTGGTGGCGTCGCTGGACCTGGCACAGCCGCTGGTGTCCAAGCACCTGCGGGTGCTGCGCGAAGTGGGCCTGGTCGAGGTGCGCGAGGACGGCCGGCAGCGGCTGTACCGGCTCAACGCCGAGTCCCTCAAGCCCATCTCGGACTGGATCAAGAACTACGAGCGGCTGTGGACGCAACGCCTCGACCGCCTCGATGCCGTACTGCAGGAACTCAGAGAAACGGAGCACGCAGATGACAGCAGGAACGAGTAGCGGCACCGCCGTGGTGACGCTGCCGACCGAAACCCAGATCCTGATCACCCGCGAGTTCGACGCGCCCAGGCACCTGGTCTACCGGGCCTGGACGACGCCCGAACTGGTCAGGCGCTGGTGGTATGCCGAGCGGGGCGAGATGACCGCCGTCGAGATCGACCTCCGGGTCGGTGGTCGCTGGCGCTTCGTCATGGTGACTCCCAGCGGTCTCGAGGTCGCTTTCCACGGCGAGTACCGCGAGATCGTGCCGGACGAGCGGCTGGTCTGGACCGAGATCTACGAGGACGCGCCCGACGCCGTGTCGCTGCAGACCATGACCCTGACCGAGCGGGACGGGCGCACCACCATGACCGTGCTGGCCGAGCATGCCAACCGGTCCGAGCGTGACGCGGTCATCGCTTCCGGCATGGAAGACGGCCTGCAGGATGCCCTCAGGCTCCTGGAGCGGGTGGCGGTGTCGTTGCGCTGAACGGACCCGAGGAAACGGCTGCCGCGCCCGACCGCTACGTGGCGGTGATCGGGCCACGGACGGCCGGTGCGCAGCTGTACCGGCTCGCCTACCAGGTCGGCGCCGAGCTTGCCGGCCGGCACGCGATCCTGGTGTGCGGCGGGCTGACCGGCGTGATGGAGGCGGCTGCCCGGGGCGCCCGGGAGGCCTCGCCGCCGGGCCGCACGATCGGGCTGCTGCCGGGAACCGATCGCGCGGACGGCAACCCGTTCCTTGACTACGCGCTGCCCACCGGCCTGGCCGAAGCCCGGGACGGGGCGCTGGTCACCAGTGCCGACGCGGTGATCGCGGTCGGCTGCAATCCCGGGACGCTGATCGAGATCGGCTATGCACTGAAACGGCAACGGCCGCTGGCGGTGCTCGGCGGCTGGACGGTGCTGGACGAGGACCAGCAGCTGGTGGCCGGCTTCGCGGTGGCCCGGACCGCCGCCGAAGCAGTAGCCCTGGTACTCGGACCGCCGGAGCCGGCCGGCTGATGTCGCCCGGTCAAGCAGCCGCGCACCGGCCGCAACCGGGCACCGGCAATACTGGGATATGGCTACTGACGAGCAAGGCGCACCGGTCGGTCCCCTCGACGGCAGGGTCGTACCCAGGTACGCGGGGTTTCCCACGTTCGCCCGGCTGCCGCGCCGCGAGGACGTGCCGAGCTTCGACATCGCCGTCGTCGGGGTTCCGTTCGACAGTGGCGTGAGCTACCGGCCGGGGGCGCGGTTCGGACCGGCGCACATCCGGCAGAGTTCCCGGCTGCTGCGCCCGTACAACCCGGCGCTGGAGGTGTCGCCGTTCGGCGCGCAGCAGGTCGTCGACGCCGGTGACCTGGCGGTCAACCCGTTCGACATCGGCCAGGCCATCAGCCAGATCGAGGCCGGCGTCCGGGAGCTGGCCGCCAGCGCCAAGCTGCTGGTGCTGGGCGGCGACCACACCATCGCGCTGCCGGTGCTGCGAGCGATGCACGCCCTGCACGGTCCGATCGCGGTGCTGCACTTCGACGCGCACCTCGACACCTGGGACACCTACTTCGGGGAGCCGTACACCCACGGCACGCCGTTTCGCCGCGCGTCGGAGGAGGGCCTGCTGGATCGCGAGCACTGCCTGCACATCGGGATCCGCGGCCCGCTGTACGACCCCGCCGACCTGACCGACTCCTTCGACTTGGGCTTCGCCACCATCCACTGCGTGGAGCTGGAGACCCTCGGCGTGGCCGGCACCATCGAGCGGATGCGGGCCCGGCTGGGCGATCGGCCGATCTACGTCTCGATCGACATCGACGTGCTGGATCCGGCCCACGCGCCCGGCACCGGAACGCCGGAAGCCGGCGGGATGAGCTCGCGCGAACTGCTTGCCGTGCTGCGCGGGCTGATGGGCGCCAACATCGTCTCCGCCGACATCGTCGAGGTGTCACCGCCCTACGACCACGCCGAGATCACCGGGATCGCGGCCGCGCACGTCGGCTTCGAGCTGCTGTCGGTGCTCGCCCTCGACACTTCCGCGGCCGAGGAATCGCTGCCCGAGCTGGCAGTCGAGGCAGCGGTCATCGAGGCGGCGATGGTCGAGACGGCGATGGAGGAGTAGGCCCGACCAGGAGCGGACCGAGCCCTTTGTCGGCATGGCATTCACCGTCCTACAGGCATACCGTTGACGACACGGCACGGCTGCAGCGCGATCGATACGCCGGCCGGGGGGAGTCGTCATGACCATCCATCAATGTCCCAAGTGCGAACTGCGGTTCACCTGGAAGACCGAACTCGATGATCACTGCGTCAATGACCATCCGCAGTTCAAGCACGAGTACCCGGTGCGCAAGGCGGCGCCCGGCCAGCACGATCAGCGCGAGGCTGACGTGGCCGGCACGCCGGCCCGCGGTACCGCCTAGCCAGGCAGCCACGGCACGCCGACCCGAGTGGCCGGCGCCCGCACCGGGCCCGCTGACGCCGGTCAGCGCGCCCCGGCGATAGCGCACGCCTGAGGTTGCGACCGGTTCGCCGGGTACCTCCACCCCTGCCCGCCGCCGCCCACCGGGGGACTGCGGCGTGTCACAGGTTCGGATTCGATCTTTCGTCAACACTTCACCGTGTAGCCGATGCCGCGTGGTCATACCGTGCGGCCACACGAAGCGCCCGGGAGGCCACCATGTCTGCGTTCGGATGGAATCTGGTCTACGACGGCAAGACGCCGCCGCCAGGAGCGGTGGTACGGCCGGACGAGCGGCTGTCCTGGCTGCGGATGGGCGGCCTGGGCGCGCAGCACGTGGTAGCGATGTTCGGAGCCACCTTCGTCTTCCCGGCGATCATGGGCCTGAACCCGAACCTGGCCGTGATGATGTCGGGCGTCGCGACCATCATCTTCCTGCTGATCGTCAAGGGCCGGGTGCCGTCCTACCTGGGCACCTCCGCCTCGTTCGTGGCCGCGGTCGCCGCGATCCGCGCGCAGGGCGGCGATTCGGCCGACGTCACCGGGGCGATCCTGATCGCCGGGGTGATCCTGGCGGCAGTCGGGGTGCTGGTGCACTTCGGCGGCAGCCGCTACGTCCGGGCGGTGCTGCCGCCGGCCGTCACCGGTGCCGTGGTGATGCTGATCGGCTTCAACCTGGCGACCGTCGCCACCAGCATCTACTTCCCGACGGAGCAGTGGATCGGCCTGCTCACCGCCCTGTTCGTGCTGGTCACCGCCGTGCTGATGCGGGGCTTCATCAGCCGGATCGCGATTTTCCTAGCGCTGATCTTCGGTTACCTGATCAGCTGGATCGCCGACCGGATCAACGATGTTCCCAAGTGCACGGAGAAGGTGACCACCGCCTGCACCGGCACCGGCCACCGGATCGACTGGAGCGGGGTGCGCAGCGCCGACTGGATCGGCTGGCCCCAGGACATCATCAGCCCGACCTTCGGCGCGCTGACCGGCCCGCACCTGCCGGCCTTCAACGTCACCTTCATCCTGCTGGTGATCCCGTCGGTGATCGCGCTGCTCGCCGAGAACTCCGGGCACGTCAAGGCAGTCTCGGAGATGACCGGCGACGACCTGGACCCCTACCTGGGCCGCGCCTTCATCGGCGACGGGGTGGGCACCGCGCTGGCCTCGCTGGTCGGTGGCTCGCCGACCACCACGTACGCCGAGAACATCGGGGTGATGGCAGCGACCCGGATCTACTCCACGCTGGCCTACTACATCGCCGCGGTGGTGGCGATCCTGTTCGGGTTCTGCCCCAAGTTCGGGGCCGTGATCGCGGCTACCCCGGGCGGGGTACTCGGCGGCATCACCCTGGTGCTCTACGGCATGATCGGGTTGCTCGGCGCCAAGATCTGGGTGGAGAACCGCGTCGACTTCGGCAATCCGATCAACCTGGTGCCGCTGGCCGCCGGGATCATCGCCGGCATCGGGAACCTGGCGATCAAGTTCACCGACACCTTCTCCATCACCGGAATCGCGGCCGGCACCCTGATCGTGCTGATCGGTTACCACCTGGTGCATATCCTGGCACCAAGGGTCGGCACCGCTCCCGCGGAGAACACCGCTCCGATCACCGACACCCCGGCCGCAGGTCATCAAGGAGGTCCCAGGACACGGTGAAGCCGCCAGCGTTCGACTACAGCCGTCCGGAGTCCCTCGACGAAGCCTTGGAAGTGCTCGCCGAGTCCGGCTCGGACGCCAAGGTCCTCGCCGGCGGCCAGAGCCTGCTGCCGCTACTGTCGATGCGGCTGATCGCGCCGGCCCGGCTGGTCGACGTCAACCGGCTGGCCGAGCTGGCCTACATACGCTCCGGCCCGGACGCCGTCCGGGTCGGAGCCCTGGCCCGGCATGCCGCGCTGTTGCGCGACGCCGGTGCCAGGGACCGGCAGCCGCTGCTGGCCGAGGCGGTGGCGGTGATCGCCCATCCCACCATCCGCAACCGCGGAACCTCGGTCGGCAGCCTGGTGCACGCCGACCCGTCGGCCGAGCTGCCCGCGGTGCTGTGCCTGCTGAACGGGTCGGTGACCGTCGCCTCGGCCACCGGCCGGCGCAGCGTCCCGGCCGGCCAGTTCTTCATCGGCCCGCTGGAATCGGCGGTCGGGCCGGGCGAGCTGGCGATCGAGGCGAGCTTCCCGGCGCTGGCCGCCCGGTCGGGCACCGCGTTCACCGAGGTGTCGCGCCGGCACGGTGACTACGCGATCTGCGGGGTGGCCGTGCTGGTCGAGCTGGACGAGGATCTGCGGATCAGCGCCGCCCGGGCCGGCTACCTGTCGGTCTCGGCGACGCCGCTGGTGCTGGACCTGACCGAGGCGGTCGGCGGCCGCCCGCACGATGCGGACCTCGCCGAGGCGGCCGCCTTCGCCCGCGCCGCGGTGGATCCGGAGCCCGACATCCACGCCAGCGCGGACTACCGCCGCCAGCTGGCCGGCGTGCTGACCGGACGAGCGCTTTCCGTGGCCGCCCGGCGGGCCGCCGGGGTGGCCGCATGAGTGAGGGCAAGCATCAGATCGCCCTCACGGTCAACGGGATCGAACGCCGGGCCGAGGTGCCGGCCCGCCGGTTGCTGTCGGACTGCCTGCGCCACGACCTGGGCCTGACCGGCACCCACGTCGGCTGCGAGCACGGGGTGTGCGGGGCCTGCACGGTGCTGGTGGACGGGGTGCCGATGCGGTCCTGCCTGCTGCTGGCGGTCAGCATGGACGGCGAGCGGATCACCACCGTCGAAGGGCTCACCGGCGCCGACGGCGAGCTGTCACCGGTCCAGCGGGGCTTCGCCGAGTGCCACGGCCTGCAGTGCGGCTTCTGCACGCCGGGCTTCCTCACCACCATCACCGCGGGCCTGGCCGAGAACCCGGACCCGACGCCGGAGCAGGCCCGCGAGCTGATCGGCGGCAACCTGTGCCGGTGCACCGGTTACCAGAACATCGTGGCGGCCGTGCTGCGCGCCGCCGAGATCGCCCGTGAGCAGGGTGCGCCATGACCACCCGGATGATGGGCGAGCCGGTCCGCCGGGTCGAGGACCGCCGGCTGCTGACCGGCAACGGCCGTTACCTCGACGATCTGGGGGCCGACGCGGTCGAGGTGGCGGTGCTGCGCTCACCGCACGCGCACGCCAAGATCCTCGACATCGACGTCACCGGGGCGCTGGAGGTCGAGGGCCTGCTGGCGATCTACACCTACGAGGACCTGACCGGGCCGCTGGCCGACCCGCTGCCGCTGCTGATCCCGCACCCGGCGCTGACCCAGGGCCGCACCCAGTACCCGCTGGCCCGCGACGAGGTCAACTACGTCGGCGAGGCGGTGGCGATGGTGGTCGCCGAGAACCGCTACCTGGCCGAGGACGCCGTCGAGCGGATCGTGGTGAGCTACCAGGTGCTGCCGCCGGTGGTCGGGATCGCCGCCGCCCGGGCCGCCGAGCACCTGGTGCACCCGGACGTGCCCGGCAACGTCGCCGCGCACCTCGTCCAGGAGGTAGGCGACGCCGCCGCGGCGATCGCCGCCGCCCCGCACCGGCTGGAACTGGACCTGGACGTCGAGCGCTCGGCCAGTACCCCGCTGGAGGGCAGGGGTGTGCTGGCCCGCTGGGACACCGACGCGCAGCGGCTGCGGATCTGGACCTCGACCCAGACCTCGACCGGGGTCCGCGCCGCGGTGGCGGTGAAGCTCGGCCTGGATCTCGGCAGCGTCGAGGTGATCACCCCGGACGTCGGCGGCGGCTTCGGCGTCAAGATCATGCACCCGTGGCCCGAGGAGGTGCTGGTGCCGATGGCGGCCCGGGCGCTGGGCCGGCCGGTGAAGTTCACCGAGGACCGCCGCGAGCACTTCATCTCCTCCGCGCACGAGCGTGGCCAGCAGCACCACGTCGAGGTCGGCTTCGACGACGAGGGCCGGCTGCTGGGGCTGTCGGTGCGGTTCTGGCACGACCACGGGGCTTACATCCCGTACGGCCTGATCGTGCCGATCATCACCTCGACCCAGCTGCTCGGGCCGTACAAGCCCGGCGCGTACCGGGTGGAGTTCGATTCCCTCTACACCAACACGGTGATCGTCACCCCGTACCGCGGCGCCGGCCGGCCGCAGGGCGTCTATGCGATGGAGCGGACGATGGATGCCATCGCCGGCTACCTGGGGTTGGACCGCGCCGAGGTGCGCGAGCGCAACTTCATCCAGCCCGAGGAGATGCCCTACGACCACGGCCTGACCTTCCAGGACGGCCGGCCGCTGGTCTATGACTCCGGCGACTTCCCGGCCTCGCTGGCCAAGCTGAAGAAGCTGGTCGGCTGGGACTCCTGGCCCGACTACCAGGCCCGGGCGCGGGCCGAGGGACGCCGGGTTGGCATCGGGCTGGCCTGCTACGTCGAGGGAACCGGGGTAGGGCCGTACGAGGGTGGCCACGTCCAGGTCGAGACCACCGGCAAGGTGAAGGTCGCCACCGGCCTGACCTCGCAGGGCCAGGGTCACCAGACCGCGTTCGCCCAGATCGTCGCCGACGAGCTCGGGGTGCCGATGTCCGACATCGAGGTGGTCACCGGCGACACCCGGCGCTTCCCCTACGCGGTCGGCACCTTCGCCTCTCGCGCCGCGGTGATGAGCGGCTCGGCGATCGCGCTGGCGGCCCGGGCGGCCCGCACCAAGATCCTCAAGGTGGCGGCCGAGGCGTTGGAGGCCGAGGCGGACGACCTCGAGATCGTCGAGGGCCGGGTGCGGGTGAAGGGCAGCCCCGGCACCGAGATCTCGCTGGGCACCATCGCGGTGCTGTCGAATCCGCTGCGCTACGCCTTCGACGAGGCGTCCAAGGCCGCCACCCAGTTCGTGGTCGGGCATCCGGATCTGCCGCCGGTCGGCGAGGACGACGAGCCCGGTATCGAGGGCAAGGATTACTACTCGCCCATCGGCTCGACCTTCGCCAACGGCATGCACGCGGTGATCGTGGAGACCGACCCGGACACCGCCGAGGTGAAGATCCTGCGCTACTGCGTGGTGCACGACTGCGGCACCCTGATCAATCCGATGATCGTGGCCGGGCAGGTGCACGGCGGTGTCGCGCAGGGCGTCGGCGGCGCGCTGTACGAGCGGATGGCCTACGACGAGAGCGGGCAGCTGCAGAACGCCTCGTTCATGGACTTCCTGATGCCCTATGCCTCCGAGGTGCCCGCTTCCATCGAGATCGACCACCTGGAAACCCCGTCGCCGCTGAACCCGTTGGGGATCAAGGGCGCCGGCGAGGCGGGGGTGATCCCCAGCGCAGCGGTGTTCGCCGCGGCGATCTCGGACGCCGAGGGGTTTGAGATCACCTCGATGCCGATCTCGCCCAGCGAGCTGTTCGAACTCCGGACGGCACGCCGTGCCGCCGGCCAGCAGGAAGGGGACCGGTCATGAAGGTGGCAGGCGAGGCGGTGCTGCACGCGCCGCTGGATCGGGTCTGGACGGCGCTGCGCGATCCGGCGGTGCTGGTGACGACCATCCCCGGCTGCGAGCGGCTGGTGGCGACCGGGCCGGACAGCTACGACATGACGGTGACCGCGGGCGTCGCCTCGATCAAGGGCAGCTACGCCGGCACCGTGTCGCTGACCGACCTGCCGGAGCCGAACACCTTCCTGATGAAGGCTTCCGGTGCCGGCGGTCCCGGCACGGTCAGCGCGGACGTGACGGTGACCCTTGTTGAGGCCGACGATGCCACCCGGTTGCGCTACGACGCCGACGCAGTGGTCGGCGGCGTGATCGGCGGCGTGGGGCAGCGGATGCTGGCCGGGGTGGCCAAGAAGCTGGCCGGGGAGTTCTTCGCCGCGGTGGACGAGGTGCTGACCGGCGCCCGGGCCGTCCAGCCGGCCACTGTGGCGCCGGCCGACGAAGCGGGAACGTCGAGCATGCCGATGGTGTATCGCGATGCCGTGCCAGGACGGGTCGCGGCCCGGCCCGGCGAGCCGGTTTCGTTCATACTGGGAGCGGTGTTCGGGGCGGCCACCGCGCTGCTCGGCGTCCTGGTAGGTGCCCGGACCGCCCGTACCTCGCGGAACACCCGGACCGCGAGGAGAATGGGCTGATGCGCGAATTCGTTGCCGCCGCCGTCCAGCTGGCACCAGCACCCGGACCGCTGACCGCGGCCAGCATGGCCGACAACACCGCCCGGGCGATCGAGCTGACCCGGCGCTGCCACGCCACCACCGGCGCCGAGCTGGTCGTGCTGCCCGAATCGGTGACCACCGGCTTCACCCCCGGCATCGACTCCGAGCAGCTGTGGGACCTGGTCAGCGAGCTGCCCGGCCCGGTGCTGCGGCCGTTCGCCGAGCTGGCCGCCGAGCTCGGCATTCACCTGGTGCTCGGCACGTATGAACGCGGCCCGGAACGCGGCGTGGTCTACAACGCGGCGGTGGTGCTGAGCCCGGCCGGTGAGCTGCTGGGCGTCTACCGTAAGACCCACCCGTTCGGCAACGAGCGCGCCGACCGGGGCGGCTGGGTCACCCCGGGCGAGGACGTCCTGGTGGTCGACACCCCGCTGGGCCGGATCGGGGTGATCATCTGCTTCGACGGCGACTACCCGGAGCTGGCCCGGATCACCGCGCTGGCCGGCGCCGAGCTGATCTGCCGGCCGTCGGCGCTGTTGCGCTCAGCCGACATCTGGGAGCTGACCAACCGGGCCCGGGCCTATGACAACCACGTCTACCTGATCGGCGCGAACGCCACCGGCGTCGATCCGGGCGGGGTGATCTACTTCGGCAACTCGATGATCGTCACCCCGATCGCCGAGGTGATCGCCCGGGCCTCGTCCCACGAGTGCTGGGTGTCTGCCCGGCTGGACCCGGACACCGCGATGCGCTCGCTGACCCCGGGCTCCTCGGTGCCGCAGACCTTCGACCACCTGGCCGACCGCAACCTGGCGCTGATCCGCAAGAACGCCGAGCGCCTGATGAGCGAGGCGCGGACGTCGTTCAAGCTCGGCTGAGCTGCGTTCCGGCTGGGGCGGGCCGATGCTTCGGCCGACCGCGCCCGCTGGGCCTGCCTGGACACCTCGGCCGCGCTGCTGAATTGTGCTATCCGCACTGATCCCAGCTGCGGATGTAGTACGGAGACGTATGACCCCAGGTCGTGCAGCCTGAGTACCCCACCTCAGTGGTGTACGTCGCATCGGAGTACCAGGTGATCGACATCCACTCACCCTCCCCCCAAGCCGCTGACGCGGAGGTCGGGGTGAGCATCGTGCTGGCAGTGATCGCCACTGCGGCCAGCGCCGTCTTAGTCAGGTACTTCGGTATGAGCATCGGATTCTCCTACAGGCTCGGCCGATCATGGGGATTCAGGATAGCCGCGCGCTTCCTAATTCGGTAGAATCAGATAATTGCCCCGCAAGTTAAGATAGTGGGCATACCGTCACGCGCGACGCTCAGGGTGACGTCTGTCAGCTAGGACCGTCGCCAGCTGAAAGATGTGACAGAACGGCTGTCGTCAAGAGGCCGATGGCTCTGCCCCGTTCGGTTGGTCAGCTGAAACTCCGAACACCAGCCGGTCGAAGGTGAGCAGTGGTGGTTCGCCCGCACGTGGGGACAGGAGGGCCATCCTTAGCTGCCACTCAGCGCCGGTGGTGGCCGGCTTGGTGGCGTGCTGCCAGGCATTCAGCTCGGTGGCAATCGTGGCGGCCGAGTCCGGTGCCAGTGCAAGCTCGGGGATCAGCAGCACCGGCAGCACGGTATGCAGCTCGCCGACCGGCTCCGCGTAGCCCACCTCGATGCTGAACCGGCTGTCCGGCTGGCCTTCGGACAGGACGTCGAAGGCGTTCTGCAGCGCCTGACCGATGTCGTTGCCGGTCAGCGGGAGTTCCTCGCTCCACCGCAGGGACGGGCTGGCCACCTCGACCTGGATCGGCTGCCCGGTGAGCACCAGCGCCGGCGAGGTCACCGCCCCGGTGCGCAGCACGGAGTTCCGCTCCGCTATGACCGTGATCCGAGCGTCCGGACCCGGCGCCCCGCGCAGCCCCGGCCAGTCCAGCCGGAACGTCAGCGGGCCCGCTGCCGCCGGGCGTTCCGAAGTGGCGTACTCGCGGGTCTGGTCGGTGACCGGGCCGGGCGTCAGCGGCAGTTGCTGGTCCCCGCTGACCATGTTGATCACCGGCCAGCCGCTCTCGGCGCCGGTCCGGCTCACCACCAGTCGATCGAGCAGCCGCGCGCCGCTGGTGGTGTCGGTGTCGCTCGCATAGACCGCGCGCAGCCGGTAGCCGCTGGCAAGCCCGGCCGCTGCCGGGCCGGAGCTGACCGCGCCCGGGCCGGGCCAGTGCCGAGCCCAGGCGGTGGCGACGGCGGTGGCCAGCTCGGCCAGCGAGGCTGCGGCGTTGCCGCGCAGGGTGGCGGCGTCGATGTCGTCGGACGGTTCGACGTCGGAGCCGATCAGCTCGGCCAGCGCGGCGGATGCCTCGGTGTAGCCGGCCAGCGCTTCTGCCAACGCCGTGTCGGCTGCCTCGGTGGCCGGTGCCGCCACGCGCGCCCGGAGCTGCGGCATCGACAGCCGCACCACATCCTGGGCGGCGTGCTGGTGGGTGTAGGTCAGGCCGGAGGTCCACCGGGCCGCCTCGGCCAGCGTGGGCCGGCCGGGCCCAGCGAAGCTTGCTCCGGCGGTCATCGGCTGGGCCCACACCGGGCTGGGATGCTCGCGCAGCGGGATGGGCAGCTCGGCTGGCGGCAAGTCGGGCAGGACCGTCTCGGGACGGTAATTGCCTTCCAGCGGCCGGACGAACCGCAGCAGTACCGGTTCGGTGCGCGGTGGTCCGGGGTCGGAGGAGTCGAGTTCGAGAGCGTCGAAGACCTGCCGCGGCTGGATCGACGCGCTGATCGTGAAGGCGGGGTCGAGGCTGCTCAGCGCGAAGGTGCACGAGGCGCTGGACGAACTCAACTCCGTTCGGCTGGTGCTGAGGCTGAGATCTGACCGGTCGGGCGCCTGCAGAGTGCCGACGAGCCGAGCCGCCGGCTGGCCGTCAGCTCCGTACGGGGCCACCGCGACAGCCCGGTACTGCCCGACCACCGAGGGCAGGTAGGCATGGGCGAGGCCGTCGCGGCCCAGTGCGGCCAGCGCGACGCGGGCGTTTCCGAGCGCCGCGGGGTCGTCCTCCTCGATTTGCAGTACTTGCTCCAGACCACCGGCGATCGCCTCGGACACCTGTCCCCGGGCCTGGAGCAGGCGCTGCGCCACGGCCTCGGGCAGCCGGCTGCTGATCGGCTCGGCGAGGCAGCGGTCGAGATCGGTGACGAACGCTCGCGCCCATGGCTCGATGTCGACGTGGCGGAACTGTCGCAGTGTCGGCGTGCCGAGGCCGCCCTGCGCGGTGCCCTGCCTGACCGAGGCGTCGAAGTCGACCAGCTCCTGATAGAGCGCGCGCACCGCGAACGCCCGCGGCCCGAGGTCGCCGCCGGCGGACGGCTCGATGCGCACGCTGGAGATGCCGGCGCTGCCGAACGACACCGCCCACAGTTCGTCCTTGTCGTCGATGGCAAGCCGGACGGTCGGCAAGGCTGTCAGGCAGGCGTCGACGAACGTGTCCCGGTCTCGGCTGAGCAGCGAGACGGTCGTGTCCGCGCGCTCGGCGGGTGCCTCGGGGTCAGCCGCACCCGACTGTGGCGTCGCGGCATGGGCGCGTTCCAAACGGAGCGTCACGGCCAGCGGGACGGCGGCCACCGCGACGTTCAGCGCCGTTCCCGGGGCGGCGGTCACAGTGACCGGCGGCGGTGGCAGCAGTGCCCGGCCGCCGGCCCGGAACAGCGGCACGGTGGCGTTGTTCGAGAGCAACTCGGCGATCGCGGGGGTGCCGCCGTCCGGGCTGAGCCGGCCCAGCACCGCATTGAGGGTGTCGGACTCGGCCGTGGTGACGGTGCTCGCGCCGACGCGGAGCTGGATTCCCGGTTGCAGGACGCCGAGCACCGCGGCGTTGGCGGCGGCGAATGTCGCGGGTGGGCAACCGTGCCGGGTCTGCACCTCGGTGGCGGTCAGCGGGGTCGCCCGGTTGTCGTCAGGGCCACCTCCCAGCAGGGCGAGCGGGCAGCTGAGCACCGGACCGGCCGCCAGCACCGCGCCGAGCCGGTCCAGCGCGTCAGCGACCGCGTCGAGGGTGACGCGGGCGTTCTGCTTGGCCAGCCGGGTGCGCAGGGACTGGAACGAGTCGCCGGCCACCGTGTCGGTGCTGACCGTCGCCGACTCCCCGGCTATTTCTGGGCTCGCTTCGGCGTCCGGGTCGGCGTCGGCATCTGCGTCGGCACGGGCTTCGACGCTGATCTCGATGTGGACACCGGCTAGCAGGGTGCCGGTGACCTCGGCGTTGTCGGCGACGAGTTGCCGTGCCATCGTGCCGAATCGCCGCGCCAGTACCGCCAGCGTGTCACCGGGTTGCACCCGGTAGGGCGTCCGGGCGTCCGCCGGCAGCGTCACGATCCCGGGCAGCACGAAGGTGGAGTCGGTGGCCAGTCGCAGGCCGCGGTTGTCGTCGAGGAGCCGCCTCGGCGTGATGCGCAGCTGAGCGGCGACCTGGGCCAGCGTATTCGGGCCGGTCGGAACGGTGTCCGGCTCAAGTTGGCCGATCCGCATGGCCAGCGGTTGCCCGGCGGCGAGCAGGCCGTTCAGTGCCTGGTCGGCGTTGGCCGCGGCAAGGCGCTCCGCCGGCAGGCCGTAGCGGTCGATCAGCTCGCCGAGGGTGGTGATTCCGGTCAGCTTCGGTGCCATGGCCGCCGCCGCAGCCCCGGCGAACAGTTCGGCGGCCCTGGCAAAGCGCCGCAGTGCCGTCGTGCCGTCAGCGGCCGGCATCGCCAGGCCGGGATCAAGGGTGGTCAGCAGCGAGACCGCGAGGCTCGGATCGTCGAGCTGCGAACGGATCAGCCGGTACTGCTCGGCCTGCTTCGCGGCCAGCAGCGCAGCCTGCTGCGGAGAATCGGCTGGTCCGGGCAGCCCGAAGTCCGGCTGCACCCACACGCTCACCGCAGCCGTCGGCTGCTTCTCGGTACCACTGAGCCAGTACGAACTCTCGGCACCGGGCCAGGCCTGCACACCGACCAACGGCTCACCCGTCACCGGCTCATCGGCGTGGTCACCCTCAGCGGCCGGGACGTCAGACTCTGAATTCACGCCCGAACCATAGGGCGTAAGCGCTAATCGCAGCTGGATTGGCGCGGAACGATGGTTGGCGTATCGAGAAACGTCCGATCACCGGCGCTGGTCATGGATGAGCTCCGAAGCCGTTCCGGTTGCTGGTAGCGGATCGGGAGCCGGACGTTTGGGATGTGACGCCCTGGTCACCCGTCCCGCGGCAATCAGCGTCTCCAACCTGGTCGGCTGCCCGATCGGCACGATCCTGGCGACCGGCCGACCATCGTCAGTGATCGTAAGCGTGCGGCCAGCAGCTACTGAAGCCAGGTGGCGTTCCAAGTTCCTTGCCAGGTCCTCGATGCTCAGTTCCATCGAATCCTCAGGTTGGTTAGGCGCATCTCAAGTCTCTGCACCATAGCTGTCCAGCAGGGCGACTACAGCCGCCTGACACGGGGCGGTCGTTCAGCACGGTGGGCGGCGTAGCGTACAAGCTGCCGGCCCGGTGGGGGACTGGGGCGCGCTGGCCAGATCGCGGCCATAGCTGTCCTCAGGAGGTTCCTGAGCCATGCATCCGCCGCGCGTTCGGTGACCGGCCGAGAGCCGAAGCACCGCCGCAACTCCACCGCGACGCCCGGGCGCGCAATACCTGCCCTGGACGGCGTCCGGGCACTGGCGGTCGCGTTGGTATTGGCTGACCACGGCGGCCTGCCCGGCCTGACCGGCGGGTTCGTCGGCGTCGACATCTTCTTCGTGCTCAGCGGCTTTCTGATCACCTCACTGCTGCTGGCTGAGCACCGGACCAGTGGGCGGCTGGAGCTGGCTGCCTTCTGGGCCCGGCGGGCCCGCCGGCTGCTGCCGGCACTCCTGGTTATGGTGAGCACAACCTGGCTGCTGCGCGGCCTGTTCGCGCCGGATGCCGCGGCCGGGCTGCGCGTCGACGCCCTCGCCGCGCTGACCTGGGTGGCCAACTGGCGCTTCGCGTTCCAGGGCACCGATTACTTCGCCCCGGCCATGGACGCCTCACCACTGCAGCACACCTGGTCCCTCGGCGTTGAGGAGCAGTTCTACCTGGTGTGGCCACTGATCCTCGCGGCGCTGATCGCCGCGGCAGCCCGCCGAACCAGCAGTGACGCGGCCAGGCTGCGCTGGCTGGTCGCGGCGGTCGCCGCCGGCGGGGTGCTGGCCTCGGCGCTGTGGACGATCGCTCTGGCCGGCCACGCCGAGCCCAGCCGGCTGTACTTCGGCAGCGACTGCCGCGCCCAGGCCCTGCTGGTCGGTGCGTTCGCCGCGGCGGTCTTCGCGCCGTGCTGGCCGGCGGGCCAGACCGGCGCGGGCCAGGAACGCACGGGCAGGATCAGCCGGTGGGCGCTCGCCGCGGCTGCCGTCCTGGGGCTGCTGGCGCTCGGCGCCCTGGCGCACCAGGCGGCCGGCACCAGCGCCCAGTACCGCGGCGGCCTGCTGACCGGCACCGCGCTGGCCGCGGCGCTGCTGATCGTCGGGGTGGCCTTCCAGCCGGCTAACCCGGCAGCCCGGCTGCTGGCGATCCGCCCGCTGGTCCTGATCGGCCGGGTCTCCTACGGGATCTATCTGTGGCACTGGCCGGTCTTTCTCACCCTGACCGGGGAACGGACCGGCTTGACCGGACCCGCGTTGCTTGCGCTGCGCTGCACGGTTACGGCGTTTCTCGCCGCTATGTCCTGGGTACTGGTGGAGCGTCCGATTACCGTAGTGCGCGTGAAACCACGACGGCTGCTGCCCGCTGCGGCGGCCGGCATGCTGGCCGCGACGGTGCTGGTGTCGTGCGGCGCCCCGCCGGCCCGCCTCGGCACCGTTGCGACCGCTGACGGCGCACCACCTGGGCTGACGGCCGGATCGCAGCTGGTCGGCGTCGGTGGGACGTCACCGCCGACACCGGCGAAGCCGGCGACGACCGCCCACACCAAGCGGGCCGGCCAGCCGCTGACCGTCGACGTCTTCGGCGACTCGATCGGCTGGACGCTGGTGCACTACCTGCCCGCCACGCCGGGATTCCAGTTCAAGGACCGGACCGCTCTGGGCTGCGGCATCGTGCGCGGCGGCCCGTACCGGTACTTCGGCCACGTCTCCGAGCAACAGCCGCGCTGTGACAGCTGGCCGCAAACCTGGGCCGGGCAGCTGGCTGCGGATCGTCCGGATATCGCCCTGCTGGTGGTCGGCAGGTGGGAAACCATGGACCGCAAGCACGACGGGCAGTGGACGCACGTCGGCCAACCGGCCTTCGACAGCTACCTCTCCGGTGAGCTGGCGCAGGCCTTCGGAGTGCTGGCGGCAACCGGCGCGCGGGTGGTGGTGACCACCGAGCCGTTCAACCGGCGTGGTGAGCAACCCGACGGCAGCCTGTATCCGGAGGACCAGCCCGACCGGGTGCGGCAGTGGAACTCGCTGCTCACCGCCGCCGTCGCCACCAGCCCCGCCACCCGGGTGCTCGACCTGAACCACCAGCTGTCCCCGGACGGAAAGTTCGCCTGGAGCGTCGGTGGCGTGCAGGTTCGTAGTGACGGGGTGCACCTCACGCCGGCCGGAGTCACGTTGCTGACGCCGTGGCTGCTGGGCGCCCTGAAAGCGGACATCGGCTGAACGCCCTCGTATGACAGCATCTTCGGCGTGACTGAGATGCTGATGGGCAGCAATATCGCGGTGGCCGCCCCCGCGGTGCAGATGACGCTGCGCTGGTCACACGCGCCGGTGTCGGCCGACCTGGACCTTTCCGCCCTCCTGTTACAGGCCCACGGCAAGGTCGGCGTGGAGGAAGACTTCGTCTTCTACAACCAACCCCGGCATCCCAGCGGCGCCGTCGTGCACCTCACCAAGTCGCAGACGAGCCAGGACTTCGATCGCATCGACGTCGAATTGGACCGCGTGCCTGCCGATGTCGCCCGGGTGATAATCACGGCATCGGTCAGCGGGGCGACCTTGGGACAGGTCTCAGGCCTGGAGCTGACCATGGTCGCCGCGCTGACCGGCCAGTGCTTGGCGCGCTTCCCCATGAAAGCTAACGCCGAGACCGCGTTCATCTGCGGCGAGCTGTACCGCCGAGCCGGTGCGTGGAAGTTCCGGGCGATCGGTCAGGGATACAGCGCAGGGCTGAGAGGACTCGCGACCGATTTCGGCATCACGGTCGATGAGGCGCCGGCGCCGGTGCTTGCTCAGCAGCTCGCGCCGGCGCAGGGCAACCCACCGGCGCAGGGCAACCCACCGGCGCAGGGCAACCCACCGGCGCAGGGCAACCCACCGGCACAGGGCAACCCACCGGCACAGGGCAACCCACCGGCGCAGGGCAACCCACCGGCACAGGGCAACCCACCGGCAGAGGGCAACCCGCCGCCTCACGCTGCCGGGACCGCCAGCCAGCGGAGCGGGGATATCACCCTCCAGGTGCAGGAGGCGTTCGAGCCGCCCCCGCCGGATGAGAAGTCCCGCAGGCGATCGGCGGAACGGGATTTCGGCAAGGAAGCTGACGCGATCGCCAAGATCTTGGCGGCCAGCGGGGAGGTTCCGCTGGTCATCGCGTCCGACACGGCCTTCAACACCCGCGTCGTAGTCGTCACAGACCAGCGGGTGTTCCAGATCAAGGGCGGCAAGATCAGAAGGGAGCTGGCGCACAGTCAGGTGCAGCTCACCCGGCTTCGCCCGCTCTTCGACGGCACTCTGGTGATCGTCGAATCCTTCGCCGCCAACCGGGATTACGAGCCGACCGACGCTCGACGCGAGGAGCAGCTGCTGCAGGCGAAGGTGGCGACGCCAGAGATCGCCGACCTCATCCGCGGCCATCTCGACCGCGTCATCGGAGCCTGAACGACTGCACCCGCGGGGGCCAGAAGGACTGACCTCGCCGGTGGCCGACCCGGCGACCAGCCTGGCCCAGGCGCACGTGCCAACGGACCAGCAAGTTCTCGGGCAAAGTACGCCGACGCGGCGCCTCACCGTAGCCACGTTGACTTCAGGCATGGCAGGGCAGCGGCAGATCCGGGTCGGTATCGACACCGGCGGCACCTTCACCGACGTGGTGGCATTCGACGAGCAGACCGGCGAGCTGGTCAGCACCAAGATCGCCTCCACCCCGGCCGACCCGGCGCAGGGCTTCCTGGCCGGCATCGACAAGGTGCTCGACGCCCTCGACATCCCACGAGCCGAGGCCGGCCAGGCGCTGACCGCGGTCTGCCACGGCACCACGGTGGCCACCAACCAGCTGCTCGAAGGCAAGGTCGGCGTGCTGGGCTTCATCACGTCCGAGGGGTACGAGTTCATCCTCGAGATCGCCCGGCAGTCGGTGCCCGACGGCTACGGCAACAGCTACTTCTGGGTGAAGCCGGAGCGGATCGTGCCGGCCGACCGGGTGAAGGCGGTCGGTGGCCGGCTGGACTACACCGGCGAGGAGGTCCGGGCCTTCGACGAGGCCGGTGCGGTCGAGGTCGCCCGCTGGTTCAAGGCCAAGGGCATCGACACCCTCGGCGTCTGCCTGCTGCACTCCTACGCCAACCCGGCACATGAGCAGCGGATGCGCGAGATCCTGGCGGCCGAACATCCCGCGGCGGTCGTCTCGATCTCCTCGGAGGTGCTGCGCGAGTACCGCGAGTACGAGCGCTCGATGACCACCCTGGTGGACGCCGCCGTCAAGCCCAAGGTGGCCGGCTACGTCAGCTCGATCAAGCGCCGACTGGACGCCCTGACCGGCGAGCGAGAAGTTCCGTTCTACGTGATGAAGTCCAACGGCGGCGTGCTGTCGGCCGCCGAGGTGGTGCACCAGCCGATCACCACGGTGCTGTCCGGGCCGGCCGCCGGTGCGCTGGGCGCGGCGATGATCGCGGCCAACGCCGGCTTCGACCGGGTGCTCACCTGCGACGGCGGCGGCACCTCCACCGACGTCTCGGTGGTGCTGGACGGTGAGCCCACCCTGACCACCGAGGGCAGCGTGGGCGCCTACCCGTCCAAGATCCCGATGATCGACGTGGTGACCGTCGGCGCCGGCGGCGGCTCGATCGCCTGGATCTCGCCCGAGGGCGCGCTGAAGGTCGGCCCGAAGTCGGCCGGTGCCGACCCCGGCCCGCTCTGCTACGGCACCGGCGGCAGCGACGTCACCGTCACCGACGCGCACCTGGTGCTGGGCCGGATCCCGCCGCACCTGCTGGGCGGTGAGATCCCGCTCGACGCCGACGCGGCCCGGGCCGGGCTCACCGCACTCGCCGGACAGCTGGGGCTGGAACTGGCCGCCTGCGCCAACGGCGTGCTGGAGATCTCGGCCTGGAACCAGGCCAACGCGCTGCGGCAGGTCACCGTCGCGCGCGGCCTGGACGTCCGGGACTTCACGCTCACCACCTTCGGCGGGTCGGGTCCGCTGCTGGCCTGCCGGCTGATGGACGTGCTCGGTCTCCCCCGCGCCCTGGTGCCACCC